>NZ_JBNNJZ010000076.1:0-25508 GCF_050270335.1 Streptomyces sp. NPDC059900 | reverse complement strand
GGCGGGCGGGCCGATCGCCCCGGCGCGCGCGTTAGCCTCGTCCGGTACGACAAGACGGCGGAAGGAAAACGGGCGTGGCGGAGCAGGAGCGGCGTTCCCGGCGGCGGGCGCAGGGCGAGCTGGAGGCACAGGTCCTTTCGGCCCTGCGCGAGGCGGAAGGCCCCGCGACCGCGGGCTGGGTGCAGGAGCGGCTCGGCGGGGACCTGGCCTACACGACCGTCGTGACGATCCTCAGCCGACTCCTGGACAAGGGTGCGGTGACCCGCGAGCGCGCCGGCCGCTCCTTCGCGTGGACGCCGTCGTCCGACGAGGCTGGCCTCGCGGCACGCAAGATGCGCAAGGTCCTCGACGGCGAGAGCGACCGCGAGGCGGTCCTCGCCAGCTTCCTCACCGCGCTGCCGCCCGGCGACGAGCGCCTGCTGCGCGAACTCCTGAGCCAGGCCGAGGCGGAGAGGGACACCTGAACCGCCATGGGGATGTTCGTCCTTCTGCCGCTCGTGCTGCCGCTGACGGCATGGCCGGTCGCCCGGCTCGCCGAGCAGCGTCTGCACCCGCGGACCGCCACCCGGCTGCTGACCACCGTCGCCGTGGTCATGGCGCTCGCCAGCACCCTGTGCCTGGGCCTGCTCATGGTCGTCGGCACGGCCCAGCTGCCCGGTAACCCCCTGCCGGACGGCTGGTCCGACCCCGAGGTGCGCGCCGCCGTCCCGTACGACGAGATCGCCGGACGTCTGGCCATCCCCGGGCTGCTCGCCGTGGCCGTGGCCTGCGGCCGGACGCTGTGGCGCCACCGCCAGGTGCGCCGCCGCGCCCACCGCGCCCTCGCCGGGCTGCCCGGCACCTCCGTCGCCGTCCTGCCCGACGACGAGCCCTACGCGTACGCGCTGCCCGGCGGCGCCCGTGACCGGGTCGTCGTGACCACCGCGCTGCTCGACTGCCTCGGGCCCGCCGAGCGCCGCGCCCTGTTCGCCCATGAGCGCGCCCACCTGGCGACCCGCCACCACCGCTACCTCCTGGCGGTGCAGCTGGCGGCGCGCGCCAATCCCTTCCTGCGCCCGCTGCGCACCGCCGTGTCCTACGCGACCGAGCGGTGGGCGGACGAGAACGCCGCCCATACCGTCGGCGACCGCAAGACCGTCGCCCGCGCGATCGGCAAGGCGGCCCTGCACTCCCGCGGCGCCCCGGCCCCGACCCTGGCCGGACTCGCCGCCCCGGGGCCCGTGCCGCGCCGGGTCGCGGCCCTGCTCGGCCCCGCTCCGGCGGCGCGCAGCTGGCCCTCCCTGTTCACCGCGGTGGGGCTGGCGGCCTGGGCGGCGAGCGCGGGAGCGGCGATCTCCGCCATGTCGTCGGCGAACTCCGCCGTGACGATGGTCCTCATCCTGCACGCGGCTACCCCGCTCTGACCCACTCTGGCCCGCTCAGAGCGGGTCAGGGCCGACAGGACCCTGCCGGAACAGTTTGCCGTTCCTTTACAGTGGCTGTAGAAGCAGCACCGCTTCCCCGCCACCGCCCTCGTGCGACACCCGTACGAGTACGAGAAGGAGCCACGGACCCGCAATGGGTGAGCCTCCCAGTACGAACCGTGCCATTTCCCGCCCGCTGTCCGAGCGCGAGGGAACGGGGGTGGCACGGTGACCGAGATCCTGCTTCTGCTGCTCGCCCTGCTTCTCACGCTCGCCTGCGCGGTGTTCGTCGCGGCCGAGTTCTCCCTGACCACCGTCGAGCGCGGTGACCTGGAGCGCGCCGCCGGGGCGGGGGAGCGAGGTGCCGAAGGGGCCCTGAAGGCCGTCCGGCGCCTGACCCTGCAGCTGTCCGGCGCGCAGCTCGGCATCACCGTCACGTCCCTGGTGATCGGCATGCTCGCCGAACCGTCCCTCGCGGCGCTCCTGCGCGGCCCCCTCGAAGCGGCCGGCCTCGGCAGCGCCGCCCCGACCACGGCCACCCTGCTCGGCGTCGCCCTCTCCACGGTGATCCTGATGGTCGTCGGCGAGCTCGTGCCGAAGAACTGGGCGATCTCCCGGCCGCTGGCCGTCGCCAAGGTGGTGGCCGCACCCCAGCGCGGCTTCACCACCGCCTTCGGGCCCTTCATCCGGCATCTGAACAACACCGCCAACCACGTCGTACGCCGCTTCGGCCTCGAACCCGCCGAGGAGCTGGCCTCCGCGCGCACCCCCGAGGAACTGGTCGCCCTCGCCCGGCGCTCGGCCGCCGAGGGAGCCCTGGAAGCGGACTCCGCCGAACTGTTCGTGCGCACCCTGCACCTGAGCGAACTCACCGCGGAGAACGTGATGACCCCGCGCGTGGACGTCCGCGCCCTGGAGGCGCACGCCACGGCCGCCGACGCCGCGAACCTCACCCACGCCACGGGCCTGTCCCGCTTCCCCGTCTTCCGCGACAGCCTGGACGAGGTCATCGGCACCGTGCACATCCGCGACGTGCTCGCCCTGGCCCCCGCCGAGCGGCGGCTGACGCCGGTCACCGAGCTGGCCACCGAGCCCCTGCTCGTGCCCGACAGCCTGCCCGCCGACCGGCTTCTCGAGCGGCTGCGCGAGACCCGCACGATGGCCGTGGTCATCGACGAGTACGGCGGCACGGCCGGAGTGGCGACGGTGGAGGACATCGTCGAGGAGGTCGTCGGCGAGGTCCGCGACGAGCACGACCCCGTCGAGGTCCCCGACCTGCTGCCCGCACAGACGGCCCCCGACGGCCGCACCGTGTGGGAGGCCGACGGCGGCGTCCGCATCGACCAGCTCGCGGGCATAGGCCTCACCGCGCCCGAAGGCCCGTACGAGACCGTGGCCGGACTGATCGCCACCCGCCTGTCGCGCATCCCGGCCAAGGGCGACTCCCTCGACCTCGACGGCTGGCAACTGGACGTGCTGACCGTCGAGCACCACCGCGCCGACCGGATCAGCATCACCGAACCGGCACTCCAGGTGCCCCGCCAGGCCGTGGAGGAGGCACGATGACCACGCTCCAGCTCGCCATCGGCGCCCTGACCCTGCTCACCAACGCCTTCTTCGTCGGCGCCGAGTTCGCCCTGATCTCCGTACGCCGCAGCCAGATCGAGCCCCGCGCCCAGGAGGGCGACAAGCGCGCCCGCATCACCCTGTGGGGCCTTCAGCACATCTCCGCGATGATGGCCACTGCCCAACTCGGCATCACCGTCTCCTCGCTGGTGCTCGGCGCGGTCGCAGAACCCGCCATCGCGCACCTCCTGGAGCCCGGCTTCGAGGCGGTCCACATCCCGCACGCCCTCGTGCACCCGATCGCGTTCGTCATCGCCCTGACCGTGGCGACGTATCTGCACATGCTGATCGGCGAGATGATCCCCAAGAACATCGCCCTCGCCGCGCCCGCCCGCACCGCCCTGCTGCTCGGCCCGCCCCTGGTCGCCCTCACCCGCGCCCTGCGGCCGGTCGTCTTCGGCATCAACGCCTTCGCCAACACCCTCCTGAAGCTGCTGAGGGTCGAACCGAAGGACGAAGTCGAGTCCGTCTACACCGACGACCAGCTCGCCCGCATGGTCATCGACTCCAGCGCCGCGGGGCTTCTGTCCGCGGCCGACGGCGAACGGCTGCGCGACGCCCTGGAACTGGGCACCCGGCCGGTCGGCGAGATCCTCGTGCCGGCGGCCAAGATGCACACCGTCGAGCACTCCGTCACCCCTGCGCGCCTGGAGAGGGTGGCCGCCGACGCCGGCTTCTCCCGCTTCCCGGTGACGGGACCGGACGGCACCCTGCTCGGCTACCTGCACATCAAGGACACCCTGGGCATCACCGAACGGGACCGGCCCTTCCCGCGCGGCGCCCTGCACGCGGTCACCCGGGTGCACATCGACACCCCGCTCGACGACACCCTCACCGCGCTGCGGGCCGCGGGCAGCCACCTGGCAGCGGTCACCGGCGCGAGCGGAACGGTGCTCGGGTTCGTCACCATGGAGGACGTCCTGACCGAGCTGGTCGGCCCTTCACCGGCGGCGCTCGGCTGACTCACCGGGTGCACCCGGCTGGTCCATCGGGTGCACCCGGCTGATCCACCGGAGGCGCCCGGCTGATTCACAGGCGGCGCGACTGTACGTGCGGGGCCTCCGGTGGCTAGGGTGCCGGTGATGTTCTACACAGGTGTAGCACCCGCATTTGACGTAAGACGCGAGACCGCGGGCCCGGGTTCCCCCGGGAGGTCCCGTGAGTGAGCCTGTCCGCTCGATGGACCAAGGCGGGGCACTGCGGGCGCCGCTGCCCGCCGCGCGCAGTGCCCCGGCGGCGGCGCCTCCGGCTGCGCCCTCGGTCCCCACCGTGGCGCCGAAACCCCCGGTCAAGCAACGGGACTCGTTCTTCGACAACGCCAAGTACCTGGCGATCGTGCTGGTCGCGATGGGCCACGCGTGGGAGCCGCTGCGCGGTGACAGCAGGGCGGCTGCCGCGCTCTACATCACCGTCTACACGTTCCACATGCCGGCGTTCATCGTCATCTCCGGCTACTTCTCGCGCAGCTTCGACGCGAGCCCCGGCCGCCTCAAGCGCCTGGTGACCGGCATCGCCGTGCCGTATGTCATCTTCGAAGTCGCGTACACCTTCTTCAAGCGCTGGGCGGGCGACGATCCGACCTACCCGATCAGTCTGCTCGACCCCTGGTACCTCACCTGGTTCCTGGTCGCGCTCTTCGTCTGGCGGCTCACCACCCCGCTGTGGAAGGTGGTGCGCTGGCCGCTGCCGCTCGCGCTGGCCATCGCGGTGCTCGCCTCCGTCTCGCCGGACATCGGCGACGACCTCGACCTGCAACGCGTGCTCCAGTTCCTGCCGTTCTTCGTGCTCGGCCTGTGCCTGAAGCCCGAGCACTTCCAGATCGTGCGCCGCAGGGAGGCGCGGATCCTGGCGCTGCCCGTCTTCGCGGCGGCCCTGCTGTTCGCGTACTGGGCGGCGCCGCGCATGAACGCCGCCTGGTTCTACCGCAGGGACAGCGCACAGGAGCTGGCCGCGCCCGGCTGGGCGGGCGGCGTGATGACGCTGGCGATGTTCGGCTGCTCGGTGGTCCTGGTCGCCTGCTTCTTCGCCTGGGTGCCGGGACGCAGGCTCTGGTTCACCGCACTGGGCGCGGGCACGCTCTACGGCTATCTGCTGCACGGGTTCGTCGCCAAGGGCTCCCGCTTCTGGGACTGGTACGAACTGGACTGGCTGCACACGCCGCTGGGCGAGATCACGGTCACCATGGGCGCGGCGGCCCTCATCACCGTGCTGTGCACGCCGCCGGTGCAGCGTCTGTTCAAGTTCGCGATGGAACCCGACATGGAGTGGGCGTTCAAGAAGGACGCGAAGGCGCTGGCCCGCAGACGGGGCGCGCACCGCCGCGGATAGCACGAAGCGTCCCTCGACGGGGCCGGTGCGGTGGATGATGGAGGCCGACGTCGGTAGGCCGGTGTCGGTGTCCACACCCCGGAGGGCCGGACGTGCCGCAGAACAACGACCCGCTGGCGGCACGGACGCCCGGCGAGCTGCTCGACAGCTGCCGCGCGAGCGCGGAGCAGGTCGCCGGCCGGGTCGCCCAGTGGGACAGCGCCGACCCGGCGGTCCGCTCCGCCGTCGACGCCGGGGCCCACCGCCTCGACGGTGCGACGCCCGCGGATCTGCGGGCCCTGGCCGACTGGCGCCCGTCCGCCGTCCGCAACAGCGTGTACATGGACGCCACGACCGTGGGGATCGCCGAACGCCTGCTGGCCGGCGACCGGCGCTGGCTGACGCCGCTGTCGCTGTGGGACCTGGCCGCGTTCGCGGACCGGGTGGTCATGTCGGAGCGGATCTACTACGCGGGCGAGGACCTCGTGCCCGCCGCCCGGCTGAACCAGCTCCTCGGCGAGGACGTGTTCGTGAGCCTTCCGCACCTTTCGCGGGCGCGGGACTCGGCGGCCGCGCGCCTCTACGAACAGAGCCTTGACACCTACCGGACCCTGATCTCACCCCTCGTCCACCAGTACGAGATGCCGGGCGGTACGTACTGGGCGGACGCCGTACGCGAAGTGGCCGCCGCCTGGACGCTGGTGACCGGACGCCCGGTGCGCCCCGGCGAGGCGCTTGCGGCCTGCGAGGCGCAAGGCTGGTTCACCCCGAAGCTGACGCTGCTGCGCGATCCCTACTGCGACGACCTTCCCTCGCTCGCGGACGGCTACTGCGCGCCCGTCCTGGGCGATGTGACCTACCGGGCCCACGCATCCCAGTCCTTCGCCAACCTCCTCGGCCTTCCGTACGCGCCCGCGACCGCCCGGATGCCCTTCCGCCACTACTTCTGCGAGCGCGGCTGGGATCTTGAGGACCAGCTGCTCACCGCCGACGCGGCAAGCCGCGCCTACCGCGAACTCGCCGGGGAGCAGGACCTCGTCCTGCCCGTGTTCCTGGCCGTAGCGCTCTCCGAAGCGCGGCGGATCGAGGACGTGTGGCCGCGCCTTGCCGAACTCCGCACGCGGGCACGCCGTTTCCGCAGGCACCGCCAGGACCTCGACGAGGCGCTGTCCCTGGGGGAGGCGTCCGAGACCTCGCGGCAGCTGCTTATGGCGGTGCGCAGCGAGGCCGTCGGGCTGACCGAGGTGTGCGGGCACGGCTTCTCGCTGGTGGCGAAGATCGTGGGGCGGCTCACCCGGGCCACGCCCGCGCAACTGCCCGAGGAGATCGCGACCCTGATGGGCATCGCCTCCGCGGAGGTCCCCGCCGATCTGCGGCGCCGCCTGTGGTGGCAGTGCTTCCGGCCCGAGCTGCGGTTCCTGATCCAGGTCCGGTCGCAGTCGCGGGAGATGACCGACGCCATGCCGAAGATCGGCAGGCTCTGGGGGCTGCCGCAGGGGCGGGCCAAGGGCTTCCGGGAGCGGTTCGAGCAACTGGGCAGGTTGCGGACGGTCAGCTGAGTACGGCCTCTTGGGTGCCGGTGCCGGTGCCGGTGCCGGCGCCGGTGAAGGTCAGTCGAAGCGGCTCTCGGTTGCCGCGATCCGCTCCCGCACCAGGGGGTGCCGTGCCAGCTCCGGGTCGAGCTTGGTGGTCTGGTAGATCCAGGCCGTGCGCAGCTGCTCGGGTTCAAGCCCCCAGGCCTCGGTCAGGTCCGTGCTGTGCAGGTTGGTCCGGTCGAGGCGGGCGTCGGCGAGGTCGGCGCGGTGCAGCACGGTCTGGAACATGGACGTGTCGCTCAGATCGGCTCCGCGAAGGTCGGCGTAGCGGAAATCGGAGACGTTCATCCTTGCGTGGCGGACATCCGTGCCGTGCAGGTCCGCGTACCGGGCACTGACCTTGACCAGGTGGCAGTTCCGCAGCGAGGCGCCGGCGAACCGCGCGTTGCGCAGCAGGGCGTTCGACAGGTCCGCGTTGTCCAGCCGTGCCTCGGTCAGATCGGCGTCGTCGAGCCCCGTATCCCTCAGATCGGCGAAGTGGAGCAGGGCGCCTGTGAGGCAGGCCGACCGCGCGGACGCCGCGTTGAGCGAGGCGTAGGGCAGCTGTGCGCCCCGCAGATCGGCGTGGTCGAGCCTGGCCCGGTGCAGGTCGGCGAATTCGAGCCGCGCGTCCTCGACGGTGGCCTGCTGGAGCTGCGCTCCCCAGAAGCAGCCGTGCGCCGCCTGCGCCTGCCGCAGGTTCGCCTTCCCCAGATTCGCGTTGGTCAGATTGGCGTGGCCGAGTTGCGCGGACGAGAGGTCCGAGCGCTCCAGGAACGCCCACGACAGGTCGGCGTCCCGAAGGTCGGCCGCGCTGAGGTCGGCGTCGTGCAGATCACTGCTGGTGAGCCGGGCATGCGTCCATCGCCCGCGGTTCATGTCGGCGGAGCGCAGGTCGAGACCGGGCAGTTCGAGACGGCGCGCCTCGACGGCTTCGGGACGCCGGGCCAGGACGGTGAGGGCCGCCTGCACGTCCATGGCAAGGGCGACCGGCTCCCGCCGGCTCAGGGCCACCGACGAGTGGTGGACCAGACGCGGATCGTCCACGCTGCCGCGGACGAACTCGACCAGCTCCCGGGCGACCGTGTCACGCTCGCCGTCCGGGGCCGACGCCGTGAGGAGCCGCCCCAGCGCGGTCACGGCGGCCACCCGCACCTCGGGCCGGTCCGACGCCAGGTCCGCCCGATGCATGTCGATCGTCAACGCCCCGCCACCCCTCAAGGCCCGTCTCCAGGAGCACCAAGGCTAGAGCGCCTCAGTCCGGCGCGGGCCCGAACCGGCGCCGGTACGCCGAAGGGGTAAGGCCCGTGTCGCGGCGCATCAGGGCGCGCAGGTTGGCGGTGGTGCCGAGGCCGCTGCGCCGGGCGACAGTGTCGAAGGGGGCCACGCCCCGCTCGATCAACCGGCAGGCCAGCGCGAGGCGTTCGCCGGTAAGCCAGGCCAGGGGCGTGGTGCCCAGCTGGGCCTGGAAGCGGCGGTGCAGTGTCGCGGGGCTGAGCGCGGCGTGCGCCGCGAGGCCCGGCACGGAGAGGGGGGATTCGAGCCGCTCCCTGGCCCAGGCCAGGACCGGGGCCAGGGACTCGTCCGGTACGTCGGGCAGTGGCCGCTCCACGAACTGCCGCTGCCCGCCGTCCCGGTGGGCGGCGAAGACCAGACGCCGGCTCACCGCGTTGGCGACATCGGCGCCGTGATCGCGACGGACGAGATACAGCCCGAGGTCGAGGGCGGCGGCGCTGCCCGCGGCGGTGAGGATGTCGCCGTCGTCGACGAAGAGCACGTCCGGTTCGAGCCGTACGCCGGGAAAGCGGGCCCGGAAGTCGTCCGCCCACTGCCAGTGCGCGGTTGCCCGGCGCCCGTCGAGTACCCCGGCCTCGGCGAGCGTGAAGGCGCCGCTGCAGAACCCGACGAGCCGGGTCCCGCGGGCGTGTGCCCGGCGAATTGCGTCCAGGACGGCCGGGCGCCGGGGCACCTCGACGTCGGGGCGGTTGGGCACGATCAGGGTGTCCGCCGAGTCCGCCGCGTCGAGTCCGGCGACGCCCGTGAGGGTGAAGAAGCCGTCCCGCATCAGGGTGCGCGGCTCGGGCGAGCAGAGGCTGAACTCATAGAGATCACGGCCGAGTTCGGGCCTGCGCAGGCCGAACACCTCGGTGGCGCAGCCGAGCTCGAAGGGGTTGGAGTTGGCGTCGACGATGACGACGACGCGGTGCAGCGCCCCTGCCGCGGCAGCCTGAGAGGATCCTTGCGACATACGCTATTTCTACCACTCACGGGGGCGGGGCCCGGCGTCGGAGGCTTGGCGCATGAGCAACGAACCGATCGCCCTGAGCAAGGCCCTTGCCTCCTTCGACGCCCTGTGGAGCCCGCGCATCGTCACCCGCGTCAACGACTACGACGTACGCGTGGCCAAGGTGGAAGGCGACCACCTGTGGCACGTCCATGACGACACCGACGAGTTCTTCCTCGTCCTCGAAGGCGAACTGCTCATCCACCTGCGCGAGCCGTCCGGCGAGCGCACGGTCGCTCTCCCCAAGGGCACCGTCTTCACGGTCCCGCGCGGCACGGAGCACAAGCCGTCGGCCCCGGCCGGCGCCAGGATCCTTCTCTTCGAGCCCACGGGCACCCCGACGGTCGGCGACCGGCACGACGCGGTCCCGGAGCACGTCGACGCGACGACGGGCCACAGCCTGAACCTCTGAGAATGCCCTGGTCACCCCTCTGGGCACCGGAACGCACCAGCGGTATGCCAGGTGTGGACCCGTCGACCAAGAGAGGTGGGGTCAAGCATGTGGACCGCTGGATTCTGGAAGGCCACGTCGGAGCGGGCGCTCCGTACCTTCGCGCAGTCGCTCGCCGCCGTCCTGGTCGCCGGGACGACGACCCTCCTGGACGTCGACTGGAAGGCGGCACTGGCCACGGCGGGGATGGCGACGCTGCTCGCCGTCCTCACCGCGGTGGGCGCCGCGAATGTCGGGGGCCGCGGCCCCGGCATCACGGAGACGCCCACCGCACGCACGGGGCAGACCGCGCCCTGACCGGGACGGTCAGTTTCTGACCACCCGCCCGGCCTCCACCGAGATCCGCTCGCCCCGGAACCGCTCCCGCAGCCTCCGGTCGTGCGACACCACGACCAGCGTGCCCCGGTATGCGGCCAGCGCCTCGTCGAGTTCCTCGACCAGGGCGGGGGAGAGGTGGTTCGTCGGCTCGTCGAGCAGGAGGAGGTCGGCCGGGCGCGTCACCAGGCGCGCGAGGGCCAGGCGGCGGCGCTGTCCCACGGAGAGTCCCTTGACCGGCACCACCAGGTCCTCCTCGCGGAAGAGGCCGAGGGAAAGGAGCGCATCCGCGTGGTCCTCGGGGAGGCCGGCCAGCCCTGCCGCGAACGCGTCGAGCAGGGGCTTCGCCGTGTCCTCGTAGGTGATGTACTCGATCTCCTGCGGCAAGTACCCGATGCGGGAGGGGAGTTGGACCTCTCCTTGATCCGGGGCGAGCTCCCCGGCCAGGACGCCGAGCAGGGTCGACTTGCCCGCGCCGTTCACCCCGGTCACCAGCGTGCGCGACCCCGGTTCGAGAAGCAGGCTCTCGACGGCGAGGCGCTCGCCGACCGCGACGTCCGTCAGCTCTGCCGGGCGTACGAAGGGGTGGTCGCCGCCCTCGATGCCCTCGCCCGGCGTGAAGTGCAGCGGGTCGGGCGGGCGCGGCACCGGCTCCGCGTACAGTCGGCGCAGCCGCTCGCGCGCGTTGCGCACGATGCCGGAGAGCTGGCCCTCCACCGACCGGTTGTGGCTCGCGAAGCGGGGGCTCTCGCTCATCCGCCAGCCGACCGCAAGGCGTTTGTTGCCGCCCTCGGCGAGCTTCTCCTGGCGTTCGACCTCCTCGCTCCACTCCCGGTAGCGCTCCTCCCAGCGCCGCCGCGCGGTGGCGCGCTGCTCCAGATAGCCGTGCCAGCCGCCGCCGAAGCGGGCCACGGACCTGCGGTCGCCGTCGACCTCGACGATCACCTCGGCGACCCGGTCGAGGAAGACGCGGTCGTGGGTGACGGCGACGACCGTGCCCCGGTGGGTGCGCAGCCGCTCCTCGAGCCAGCCGAGCGCCTGGTCGTCCAGGTGGTTCGTCGGCTCGTCCAGGAGGAGCAGTTCGGGCTGCGGGGCCAGGACGCAGGCGAGCGCGAGGCGCGCGGCCTCGCCGCCGGACAGCGATCCAAGGGTCCGGGATCGCTCCAGGTGCGGTACGCCGAGACCGTGCAGGGCCGCGTCGAGGCGGGCGTCGGCGCGGTAGCCGTCCCGCGCCTCGAAAGCGGCGACGAGGTCTCCGTACGCGACCAGTTCGGCCTCACCGGCCGATCCGAGCGAGGCCTCGGCCTCCCGGATGCGCCGCTCCAGTTCGCGCAGTTCGGCGAGCGCGTCGTCCACCGCGTCCTGCACGGTGGCGTGCGGCGGAAGGCGCTGGGTCTGCGCGAGATAGCCGGTGCCGCCGTCCGAGACGACGGCGACCTCGCCGTCGGCGGGCTCGAACTCGCCCGCCGTCAGGCGCAGGAGCGTCGACTTCCCCGAACCGTTCTCGCCGATGACACACGCCTTCTCGCCGGGCCGCACCGACAGGGAGACCTGTTCGAGAACAGGGCGCTCCGGATATCCGTACGACACGTCGCGCAGGACGAGCTGACTCACAGTGCGAATCCCCCTCGGTCGGGCGGGCCGCCCGCTCGGTCACACGGGCTGACCGAACAGCTCCCGCAGTACGTCCTCCATGGTGACCATGCCGGCCAGCCTGCCGTCCGAGCCGAGCACCGCCGCCACATGCGTGCGGCTGCGGCGCATCGCGGTCAGGACGTCGTCCAGCGGCGTGGCCTCGCGGACCTGCGCGATCTTGCGCATGTCCGGTACCCGGAACGGCAGGTCGCGCGGCATCCGGTCGAGCGCGTCCTTGACGTGCAGATAGCCGACGATACGGCGGCCGTCGTCCACGACGGGGAAGCGCGAGAAACCGGACTCCGCCGAAAGCCGCTCCAGCTCCTCCGGCGTCACGCCCACCCGGGCGTAGACCACGCTCTCCAGCGGCAGCACGACATCCCGGACGGGGCGGCGGCCCAGCTCGAGGGCGTCGTGCAGCCGCTCCTGGGCGCGGTCGTCGATCAGACCCGCGTCACCGGAGTCCTTGACCATCCGGGCGAGCTCGTCGTCCGAGAAGGACGCGCTGACCTCGTCCTTCGCCTCGACCCTGAGCAGCTTCAGAAGGCCGTTGGCGAACGCGTTGATCGCGAAGATCACCGGGCGCAGTGCCCGTGCGATCGCGACGAGCGGCGGGCCGAGCAGCAGCGCCGTGCGTACCGGCTCGGCCAGCGAGATGTTCTTGGGGACCATCTCGCCGAGCAGCATGTGCAGATACGTGGCCACCGTCAGGGCGATGACGAACGAGATCGGGTGGACCAGGCCGTGCGGCACCCCGACCCCGTCGAACAGCGGCTCAAGGAGATGCGCGATCGCGGGCTCGGCGACGATGCCGAGCACCAGGGTGCACAGCGTGATGCCGAGCTGCGCGGCGGCGAGCAGCGCGGAGACGTGCTGCAGACCCCACAGCACGCTCTTGGCCCGCCGGTCGCCGTCTTCGGCGTACGGCTCGATCTGGCTCCGCCGTACGGAGATGAGGGCGAACTCGGCGCCGACGAAGAAGCCGTTGACCACGAGGGTCGCCAGGCCGATCAGCAACTGGACGGCGATCATCGCTCCTCCTCCCGGGAGTCGTCGTGCAGGGGTGCGTGCAGCAGGACGCGGGCCGCGCGGCGGCCCCGGGCGTCCACGACGTCGAGCCGCCAGCCGCCCACCTCCAGGCTGTCGCCCTCGGCCGGGATACGGCCCAGCTCGGTGGCGACGAGTCCGGCGAGGGTCTCGTAAGGGCCGTCCGGCGCGCGCAGGCCCACGCGGGCCAGCTGGTCGGTGCGGGCCGAGCCGTCGGCGGAGTACCGGGTGCGGCCCTCGTCGTCCTTGCCGTCGGCGGCGATGTCGGGCGTCTCGTGCGGGTCGTGCTCGTCGCGGACCTCGCCGACGACCTCCTCGACGATGTCCTCCAGGGTCGCGACGCCGGCCGTGCCGCCGTACTCGTCGATGACCACGGCCATCGTGCGCTTGCCGGAGAGCCGGTCGAGCAGTTGGTCGACGGTCAGCGTGTCCGGTACGAGCAGGGGCTCGCGGACCAGCTCGGCGACGGGGTAGCGGGCCCTGCGCTCGGCAGGTATGGCCAGGACGTCCTTGATGTGCGCGACGCCGACGACCGAGTCCAGGCTGCCGCGGTAGACGGGGAAGCGGGACAGGCCCGTGGCGCGGGTGGCGTTCGCGACGTCCTCGCAGGTGGCCATCACGTCGAGGGCCATCACCTGCACGCGCGGCGTCATCACGTTCTCCGCGGTGAGGTCGGCGAGGTTCAGGGTGCGGACGAACAGCTCGGCGGTGTCCGGCTCCAGGGAGCCCTCCTTGGCGGAGTGCCGGGCGAGCGCCACCAGCTCCTTGGGGCTGCGCGCGGAGGCCAGCTCTTCGGTGGGTTCGATGCCGAAGCGGCGTACGGAGCGGTTCGCGGTGTTGTTCAGATGGGCGATGAAGGGGCGGAACGCCGAGCTGAACAGGCGCTGCGGGGTCGCCACCCGTTTGGCGACGGCCAGCGGTGAGGAGATCGCCCAGTTCTTGGGGACCAGCTCGCCGACGACCATCAGGAAGACCGTGGACAGGGCCGTGCCGATGACCAGGGCGATCGACGAGGACGCCGACGAGGGGATGCCGATGGCGCGCAGCGGGCCCGCGATCAGTTTGGCGATGGAGGACTCGGAGAGCATGCCGACGACCAGATTGGTGACGGTGATGCCCAGCTGGGCCCCGGAGAGCTGGAAGGTGAGGTTCTTGACGGCTTTGAGGGCGCCGGCGGCGCCGCGCTCGCCGCGTTCGGAGGCTCGCTCCAGCTCGCTGCGCTCGACCGTCGTGAGGGAGAACTCGGCCGCGACGAAGACGCCGCAGGCAAGCGAGAGCAGCACCGCCACGAGGAGCAGGAGCACTTCGGTCATCGGGTCACCTCCGTCCCATGATCGGGCAGGGACCGGGGGAATGCGCGATGTCGGGTACTGGGAGGCTCGCCCATCGGCGGACGCTCACACCTTTCGTTGACGATTCGAGTGGTCCGCCCATTTTAAAGGATCAGCAAAGGCCGCTCCGACGGATTTCCCACGGGTACCCCGGCCCCGGGCGCTCAGTCGGCGAGGGGTTTGACCCAGCGGCTCCACTGCGGCTGGGGCGCGTACCCCGCGGCCCGCCACGCGTGGTGGGCCTGTTCGTTGCGATCCAGGACCATGGCGTCCCCGCGGCGGCCCCCCACGGCGAGAAACCGCCGGTCGGCCGCGTCGAGCAGGGCTGACGCGATGCCCTGCCGCCGATGCGAGGGCAGCACGGCAAGCCGGTACAAGCTGCACCGCCATCCGTCGTAACCGGCCACGACGGAGCCCACGAGGAGCCCGTCGGCCTCCGCGAGGATCAGGGCCTCGGGGTCACGGGCGATGAGCCTGCTCACCCCGTCGACGTCGTCGGTGATGGACGTCCCCTCGGCGGCCACCGCCCAGAAGGCGAGCACGTCACGTGCGTCGGACGGTTCGGCCGTACGTATGCGCATGTCAGTCACGAGCACGAGCCAAGCACGCGGGCCGGGCAGTCGGCCACCGACTTCTCTGTGCGCCGCCCGCCGCTCGACTCCTTCATTCGTGTGCGATGGCCGCCAGCACGTTCATGCGCGACGCGCGCAGCGCCGGAAGGAGCGCCGCCGCGAGGCCCACGATCACCGATCCGACGAGGACCGCGATCACCGTCGTCCAGGGGATCGCGAACGCCGTCATGCCTTGCAGGGCGAGGACCTGCTGCGCCGCGACGCCCCACACCAGACCGAGCACGAGCCCGAGCAGCGCACCGAACACCGCGATCACCACCGACTCCAGGCGGATCATCCGGCGCAGCTGGCGCCGGGCGAGCCCGATGGCGCGCAGCAGACCGATCTCGCGGGTGCGCTCGACGACGGACAGGGCCAGGGTGTTGACCACGCCGAGGACCGCGATGATGATCGCCAGGCCGAGAAGGGCGTAGACGAGGTAGAGCATCACGGCGATCTGCTCGCGGATCAGTTCCTTGTAGTCGGCCTGGTCGCGGACCTGTACCTGCGGATACGGGTCCAGGGTCTTCTCGAGGCGGTCGCGCAGGGTGTCGTCGTCCGTGCCGGGGGCCGCGTTGACATACAGCGCGGAGTCCTGGCCGCCGGGCACGAACTTCTCGATCGTCCCCATGCCGAGGAAGAGCCCGCCCTCGACGCCGAACCCCTCGGCTCCGGGCTGGTCGGTGAGCGCGCCCACCGTCAGTTCCGTCTTGCGCCCGCCGGGGAACTCCACGGGCAGCTTCGAGCCGGTGCGGACCTTGTGGTCCCGCGCGAAGTCGCGCTGCATGGCGATGCTGCCGGGTGCCAGGGCCCGCCGGGTGTCGCCCGTGACGTAGGTGACGCGGGCGACGTCGTCCAGGCGCGGGTCGTAGCCCGCCGCGGTCGTCTCCACGCTCTTGCCGTCCGGCATGGACACCTTCACGGGCGCGAACCGCTGACGCACGACGAGCCCGGCGCCGTCGGTGTCCCGCACCTTCTCGGTGATCTCCTGCGCGAACGGCATGAAGTTGCTGTTCTGTACGACGAAGTCGGCACCCAGGGTCTTGTCGATCTGTTCGTCGAACGATTTGGTCATCGACGCGCTCGCCACCGACATGCCGCTCACTAGGGCGAGCCCCACCATCAGCGCGGCGGCCGTGGCGCCCGTGCGGCGCGGATTGCGCAACGCGTTGCGCTGGCTCATCCGGCCGACCGAGCCGAAGACGGCGGGGAACGCGCCGCCGAGCACCCGGATCACCGGGCGGACCAGGAGCGGCCCCGCGATGACCGTGGCGATCAGGGTCAGGACGAGGCCGAGCCCGAGCAGGGACGCCGCCGAGGACGTCTTCTCCGACGTGGCGCAGCCCACCAGCGCGGCGGCGCCCGCCGCCCCGACGACCACGCCGACCGTCGCACGAATCCGCAACGGCCGCCCCGTGCCCGCGATCTCCGCGTCGGCGAGCGCCGCCATCGGCGAGACCTGCGCGGCGCGGCGCGCCGGGAGATACGCGGCGACGAACGTGACGCCGACCCCGACGACGTACGAGGCGACGGGAGTTGGCCACCCGATGACCATCTCGGTGGACTTGAGGTTCATCCCGAAGACGCCCATCAGCTCGATGAGCCCGGCCGCGAGCCCGATGCCCGCCGCGAGGCCGACCGTCGAGCCGACCACGCCGAGCAGGACCGCCTCGGTGAGCACGGAGCGGCGGACCTGCCTGCGGTCGGCGCCGAGCGCGCGAAGCAGGCCCAGTTCGCGGGTGCGCTGCGCGATCAGCATCGAGAAGGTGTTGACAATCAGGAAGATGCCCACCAGGACGGCGATTCCGGCGAAGCCGAGCATCACGTACTTGATGACGTCCAGGAAGCCGCCGAGGTCGGACGCCGCCGATTCGGCCTGTTCGTCGGCGGTCTTCAGGTCGTAGCCCGAGCCCAGTTCGGCGGCGATACGGCGCTTGAGCTCGGTGTCGCTGACGCCGGACGCGGCCTCCACGGAAATGCCCGTCGCTTTGGCCCTGCTGCCCAGGAGTTGGCGCTGGGCGGTCGGGGTGTCCAGGAAGACCAGGGCCGCGCCGGGGTTGGTGGTGGTGAAGGTGACGATGCCGACGACCTCGACCTTGAACGAGCCGGGCGCGGCGAGCACCGTGAGGGTGTCGCCGATCCGCACGTCCTTCTTGTCGGCCGTGTCCTTGTCGAGGAGTGCCTGGTCCCTGCCGCGCGGGGCGTGGCCGGAGGTCAGCTCGACGGGGCTGCGGTCGGTGACCTGCCAGTTGGTGGCGATGGTGGGGGCGCCGGTGGTGGGGCCCACCGGGTCGTTCTTGCTGTCGACGACCGTGATGTTCTCGACGGCCGCGTCGATGCGGGCACGGGCCACCCCGTCGACCCCGGCGACACGCCCCGCGAGCCTGGCGGGGATCGTCGGCGTCTGCCCCGAGGGCACCGCCTCGTCGAGGTCCTCCTTCGGCTCGACGGTCACATCGGCGGACGTCGAGGCGAAGAGCCGGTCGAAGGTGCGGGCCACCGTGTCCGAGAAGATGAGGCTGCCCGCGACGAACGCCACCGAGAGGATGACGGCGAGGGCGGAGAGCAGCAGCCTGCCCTTGTGCGCGAGGAAGCTGCGGAGCGTTGCCTTCAGCATGGCCGCGCTCCGTCTCAGTCCTGGTCCGGCTTGCGGTCGGCGCCGTCGCCCGGGCTGCCGTCGCCCGGGGCACCGGCGGCCTCGGCGGGGCTCTCCTGCGGTTTGGCGTGCAGCACGTCGAACCGTTTGAGGCGTTCCAGGACCGAATCGGCCGTCGGGCGCTGCATCTCGTCGACGATCCGGCCGTCGGCGAGGAAGAGCACCAGGTCGGCGTGGGCCGCAGCGCCCGGGTCGTGGGTGACCATGACGACCGTCTGCTCCAGCTTGTCCACGGCGTCGCGCAGGAAGCCGAGGACTTCGAGACCGGCGCGTGAGTCGAGGTTGCCGGTCGGCTCGTCCGCGAAGATCAGCTCGGGGCGCGAGGCGAGCGCCCGCGCGCAGGCCACGCGCTGCTGCTGGCCGCCGGAGAGCTGGGCGGGCCGGTGCTTCAGGCGGTCGCGCAGGCCGAGTGTCTCGATGACGTGGTCCAGCCACTCGCGGTCGGGGCGCTGGCCCGCGATGTCCATCGGCAGCGTGATGTTCTCCAGGGCGTTGAGCGTGGGGATGAGGTTGAAGGACTGGAACATGAAGCCGATGCGGTCCCGCCGCAGCTGCGTCAGTTCCCGCTCCTTGAGCCCCGTGATCTCGGTGTCGCCCAGCCACACCTGGCCCGCGGAGACCGTGTCGAGTCCCGCGAGCAGATGCATGAGCGTGGACTTGCCCGAACCGGACGGGCCCATGACCGCAGTGAAGCGGCCGCGCGCGATGTCCACGTCGACCGAGTCGAGGGCGAGCACGGCGGTCTCCCCGGAGCCGTATGCCTTGGTCAGGGCACGGGCGCGCGCGGCGACCCCGTCGGGCTCCGCAAGGCCTGTGGCCGGTGCAGAAGCAGGTGTCGACAAGGCCGCCTCCCGGGTCGTGGCCGTTCCAACTCCCTTGATTCTGCCGAGAGTAGAGGGCCGTGGCTGGTGCCGGTATCCCTCCGAGGTCGTGAACCGGATACGCATGTAAGGGGCAATGGACCGGTGTGCGCCCGGCCGCTCAGTGCGCCTCTGCGCCCTCCCGCGCCCTCTTGCCGGTGCTAGCGCCACAGCGCTAGCTTGAAGGGATGGCGAAGACCCAGCTGAATGTGCGGGTGGACGAAGGCACCGCCCGGGCCGCACGCGAGCGCGCGCTCGCCCGCGGGATGAGCGTGAACCGCTACATCGAAGAACTCGTCAAACAGGACGCCGGCGAAGTCGGCCACACCTTCGTCGAGGCCGCCGCGGACTTCATGAAGCAGTACGAATCGGTCTTCGCCGAAGAGTTCGGTCCCGAGCGCGAGGGTCGACGTTAGCCCTTGAACCTCAGAATCGATCTTGCCTGGCTGCTGATGATCGCCGAACACAAGACGCCCGGAGACCCGCAGGTCACCGACTGGGGTGCCCTGGTGGCCGCCGTCAGCCGGCACGAGGCGGAGATATTCGGCGTACCCGTCTACGAAAGTCCGCACGACCGCGCCGCCGCCCTGCTCCAGCTCCTCCTGCACATCCCCGCCCTGGAACGCTCCAACGCCCTGTTCGCCTCGTCCGTCGCGTACGCCTATCTGGTGGCGAGCGGCATGAAGGTCGTCACCTCGCCCGAGCAGGTACGCGAACTGGCCCGCCTGGTCAAGGAGGACGGCGCCAGCGTTCGGGCCATCGCGGACGAACTGCGCAAGTGGAGTCTCTGAGGGCCCGGCGATCCGTGGTCGCCGGGATGACGGCGAGCGCGCAGACGATCATGCGGCGACGATAGGTTCGGGGGTGAGAGAGCCGCACTCCAGGAGGACGCCCATGCCCGCCGCCATCCTGCCGATGATCATCACCCCTGATCTCGACCGCCTGCTGCGGTTCTACCGGGAGCTGCTCGGGGCCCAGGAGGTGTCGAGGACCCCGGAGGAAGGGCCCGCCTTCTTCGTGGACCTGCGCATCGGCGACTCGGAACTGGGTGTCGTGTCCGACACGAGCGTGCCGCTGGACACGCCGCAGCGCATCGTGCTGAGCGTGGCGGTGGACGCGGTGGACGACCTGCTCAAACGGGTGGACTCCCTCGGCGGCGAGACGCTCGGGCCGGCCAACGACATGCCGTGGGGGCAGCGCGTCGCGCACATCAAGGACCCGGACGGCAACGCGGTCAACCTCACGCAGGCCATCTGAGACCCCGCCCGCCGCCGGTCAGTCGCTCTCCGGGCGCCGTGCCGTGCCGAGCACGCAGTACGAGGAGGGCAGCCGCGGGCCCTTCGGGGGCACCAACAGCCGCCTGTACGGGCCGATGTCGAAGCCCGCGGCGCGCAGGGCGGCCACCGTGTCCCTCGAAACGTGACAGCCGCCGAAGAACAGGGGCCACAGCGTGCGGTCCAGGGCACGCTGAGCGGTCGCCATGGCCGCGCCCGGCGCCACGCCGTGCTCGAAGAACCGCAGCTCCCCGCCGGGCCGCAGGACACGGCGCAGCTCGGCGAGGGCGCGAGGCACGTCGCGCACGCTGCACAGCACCAGCGAGGCCACGGCGCCGTCGAAGGCCTCGCTCTTGACGGGCAGCGCCTCGGCGGCGCCGGGCACGACGTCGACCGGCACATCGGCCCGCACCGCGGCGGACGCGGCCAGCTGCCGCAGGGTGCGCTCCGGTTCGATGGCCACGACCTCGGACACCGCCGTCGGATAGTGCGCGAAGTTCAGCCCGTTCCCCGCGCCGACCTCGATCACCCGACCGGACAGACCGCCGAGCAGCTCTTTGCGGAACGTGGCGACCACGCGCTCGGCGGCCACGCTCTGGCGGGCATAGAAACGGGCGAAAACGGGATGGTGCACGGCATCACGGGACGCGGCCTTGGCGGAGCGAGGTGACATGGGCCCTCCTCGACGGGGCGAGCGGATACCGCAATGGTGCCCGGCCGGCAGGGCTTTCCCCCCTGTGCGGGCCCGCGAGTGTGACGGCCCGCGAATGCACGGCAGACGGGCACCCTCCGGACCGCGGAGGGCGCCCGTGACTCAGCTCTCCCGTGCCCCCGGTGCCTGCGCCGCCGTGAACGCCGCACTGTCCCAGGCGCCCCCGAGGTCCGGCCCGAGCCAGCTACCGGCTTGTGCGCGGAAGTCGGAGGGCGTGAGCGTGCCCGCGCCCTGCGGGATCGCGCCCAGGAGCGGCGCGCCCGCGGCCTTCGGCAGGTCCGCGAGGTTGCAGCGGGACGCCAGGTCCGGCGCGGTCGGCCAGCTGCCCACCGTGACGCCCAGCGGAGTCAGGTCCCGGGCGCGCAGGGCCTCCGCGGTCAGTGCCGTCGTGTTCAGGGTGCCGAGGCCCGCCGGAGCAACCACCAGGACCGGCGCCGTGAGGAGGCGGGCCGCGTCGGCGAGGGTGGCGCCCTCGTCGTCGTAGTGCACGAGCAGCCCGCCCGCGCCCTCGATCAGGACCAGGTCGTGCCCGGCCGCCAACTTCTCCGCCGCCTCCGCCACTTCGGACGGACGGATCTGCGCCATGCCCGCCCGCCGCGCGGCTGTGTTCGGCGCCAACGGCTCGGGGAAGCGGGCGAGTTCCAGGGTGGTGACCCCGTCGCCCGCCAGGCGCGTCACCTCCTGCGCGTCGCCCGGCTCGCCGGGCGCCACCCCCGTCTGCGCGGGCTTGAGCACCGCGACGCTGCGCCCCGCGGCGAGCGCGAGCGCGGCGACGGCGGCCGTCGTGACCGTCTTGCCGATCTCGGTGCCGGTTCCGGACACCACGATGACCGTCATGTCTGCTCAGCCCTCCTTCGCCGCCGCGCACACCGCGCGTCCGATCCGTGCCACGTCGTCGTCGCCCGTGATGAACGGCGGCATCGTGTAGATGAGGTCACGGAAGGGCCGCACCCACACTCCCTCGCGCGTCGCGGCGCGGGTGGCCGCCGCCATGTCCACCTGGTGGTCCAGCTGTACGACGCCGATCGCGCCGAGCACCCGTACGTCCCGCACGCCCGGCAGCCCGGCCGCCTCGGCGAGCGTGCCGCGCAGGCCCGCCTCGATGCGCTTGACCTCGGTCTGCCAGTCCTGCCCGAGCAGCAGGTCGATCGAGGCGCAGGCCACCGCCGCGGCCAGCGGATTGCCCATGAACGTCGGGCCGTGCGCCAGGACCGGCACCTCGCCCCGCGAAATGCCGTCCGCGACCCGCGCGGTGCACAGCGTGGCCGCCAGCGTCATATAGCCGCCGGTCAGCGCCTTGCCCAGGCACATCACATCGGGCGTGACGCCCGCGTGGTCCGCGCCGAACAGCGCGCCCGTACGGCCGAACCCGGTGGCGATCTCGTCGAACACGAGCAGCACGTCGTGCTCGTCGCAGGCCTCGCGCAACACCCGCAGATAGGCGGGGGAGTGGAAGCGCATACCGCCCGCGCCCTGCACCACCGGCTCCACGATCACGCCGGCCAGCTCGCCGGCGTGCCGTCCGATGACCTCGCGCAGGTGCTCGGCGTACGCGTCGTCGTACGCCTCGTACCCCGCGGGCGGCGCGTCCGCGAACACCTGCCGGGGCAGCGCGCCCTGCCACAGCTCGTGCATGCCGCCCTCGGGGTCGCACACCGACATGGGCTGCCAGGTGTCCCCGTGGTAGCCGCCGCGCCAGGTCAGCATGCGCCGCTTCTCGGGGCGGCCGAGCGAGCGCCAGTGCTGGAGGCACATCTTGACCGCGACCTCGACCGACACCGATCCGGAGTCCGCGAGGAACACGTGCTCGAGACCGTCGGGCGACATGTCGACAAGCTGTTTCGCCAGCCGGACGGCGGGCTCATGGGTGAGCCCGCCGAACATGACATGGCTCATCCGGTCCAGCTGGCCGCGTACCGCGTCGTTGAGCACGGGGTGGTTGTAGCCGTGGATCGCCGACCACCAGGACGACATGCCGTCGACCAACTCGTCCCCGGTGCCCGCCAGTCGCAGCCGTACGCCGCTCGCCGACTCGACGACCAGGGGCTCCTGGCGGCCGGGCATCGGGCCGTAGGGATGCCACACGTGGCGGCGGTCCAGGTCGAGCAGTTCGGGCACGGAGAGGCCACAGAGGTCAGGCATTGGGCGCCAGATCCGTTCCCGCGCCCCGGCGGCGCACGGCCACCAGATCGGTGCGCACCTCGGACGCCTCGTCTCCCGCGGCCCCGGCCCGCGCGGACTCGGCCTGCGCGGGCACGGAGGACGCCGCGGGCTGCGACGAACCGCACGGTCCGCAGCCGCCCCCGCCCTCCCCGTGCGAGCCGCAGCCGCCCGCGCCGCCCCCGGCGTGCGACCCGCACCCGGCCGCCGCGATCGCGTCCGCGCGGTGCTCCGGCAGCGTCACCGTACCGGCGCCCTCGACCTCGAAACCGGCGTCCGCGATCATGTCCAGGTCGGTCTTGCCGGCCTGGCCCTCGCTGGTCAGGTAGTCGCCCAGGAAGATCGAGTTGGCCAGGTGCAGGCCCAGGGGCTGCATCGAGCGCAGGTGCACCTCGCGGCCGCCCGCGATGCGCACCTCCACGTCGGGGCAGACGAAGCGGACCATGGCCAGGATGCGCAGGCAGCGCTGCGGGGTGAGGTTCCACTCCTTGGCCAGCGGGGTGCCCTCGAAGGGGATCAGGAAGTTGACCGGCACGGAATCGGAGTCGAGGTCGCGCAGGGCGTAGACCACGTCCACGAGGTCCTCGTCCGTCTCGCCCATGCCCGCGATCAGACCCGAACAGGCGGACAGGCCCGCGGCCTGCGCCTGCTGCACGGTGTCCACGCGGTCGGCGTACGTGTGGGTCGTGGTGATCTCGCCGTACGTCGCCTCGGACGTATTGAGATTGTGGTTGTACGCGTCCGCGCCCGCCGTGCGCAGTTTGTCCGCCTGGCCCGCGGAGAGCAGTCCGAGGCAGGCGCACACCTCGATGCCCTCGTTCTGCTCCTTGATCGCCTCGATGGTCTGCGAGACCCGGTCGACGTCACGGTCGGTCGGCCCGCGGCCGCTCGCGACCAGGCAGACCCGCTTGGCGCCGCCCGCCACTCCGGCCGCCGCGGCCTGCGAGGCCTCGTCGGGCTTGAGCCACGTGTACTTGAGGATGCCTGCCGTCGAGCCCAGCCGCTGGGAACAGTAGGAGCAGTCCTCCGGGCAGAGACCCGACTTGAGGTTGACCAGATAGTTGAGTTTCACCCGTCGCCCGAACCACTGCCGCCGTACCTTCCCGGCCGCGGCGACCACGTCGAGCAGTTCGTCGTCGGAGGTGGCCAGTACGGCCAGCGCCTCTTCGCGGGTCGGCAGCTCGCGCCGAAGCCCCTTGTCCACCAGCGTGTTCAGCAGATCCATGGCGCCGATCCTTACGTACGAGAGGCTCCCTTTCCAAGGAGACTTCGCACAACAGAAACGCTGAGAGGTGTGGGTATTGCCACATCCTGGCCCGGTGGCCGGACGGCTAGGGTCTGTGCACTGTCTACAAAACGACCCGTCCTTACGACCCGGAGGAACCCCCATGGCGAGCTCGCCGTTCGACTGGATCGACGAGCAGGCGAGCCTGCGCGCACAGGCCGGACTCGTGCGCACCCTGCGCCCCCGCCCCGCCGACGCCGGCGGCCTCCTGGACCTGGCGAGCAACGATTACCTGGGCCTGGCCAGGCACCCCGAGATCACCGAGGGCGCGGCGGCCGCGGCCCGGCGCTGGGGCGGCGGAGCCACCGGCTCGCGTCTGGTCACGGGCACCACCGAGTTGCACACGGAACTCGAACGCGAACTCGCCGAGTTCTGCGGCTTCGAGGCGGCTCTGGTCCTTTCCTCCGGATATGCCGCGAACCTCGCCGCCGTCACGGCCCTGGCACCGCACGGCTCGCTGATCGTCTCGGACGCGGGCAACCACGCCTCGCTGATCGACGGCTGCCGTCTCGCGCGCGGCACGACACAGGTGGTGCCGCACGCCGACCCCGAAGCGGTGCGCAAGACGCTGGACGGTCACCCGGGTCCCGCGGTCGTCGTCTCGGACACGGTCTTCTCGGTCGACGGCGACGCGGCTTCACTCACCGAACTTGCTTCCGTTTGTACGGAGTTCGGGGCCGGTCTCATCGTCGACGACGCCCACGGCCTGGGGGTGCTCGGCGACGGCGGTCGGGGCGCCCCGCAGGCGGCCGGGCTCGCGGGCACCGCCCATACGGTGGCCACGGTCACCCTCTCGAAGTCCTTCGGCAGCCAGGGCGGCGCGGTCCTCGGCCCCGCCAAGGTCATCGACCATCTGGTCAACGCGGCCCGCACGTTCATCTTCGACACGGGGCTCGCCCCGGCCGCCGCCGGTGCGGCACTGGCGGCCCTGCGGCTGCTGCGCAGGGAGCCCGGGCGCGCGGCGCGGGCCCGCGCGGTCGCGGCCGAGTTGCATGAGCGCCTTACGGCGGAAGGGCTTTCGGCGGTACGTCCGGACGCCGCCGTCGTCTCCGTACGGGCGCCGTCACCGGAAGCGGCCGTGCGGTGGGCCGCCGACTGCCGGGGTGCGGGTCTGGCCGTCGGCTGCTTCCGTCCGCCGTCGGTGCCCGACGGGATCTCACGGCTGCGGCTGACCGCCCGCGCGGACCTCGACGACGCTCAGATCGCCGATGCCGTACGAGTGATCAGCCGCACCGCGCCACGGTAGTCACCTCAGGCCGTGGACGAAGGCCTCCCAGGTGGCGGACGAGAAGAGCAGGGCGGGCCCTGCCGTGTTCTTCGAATCGCGCACGGCGAGCAGCCCCTGCTTCGGCCCTGAAGCGAGCGAGGCTGTCTCCACGCAGTTGTTCATGCCGTTGCTGCGGCTGCTGCGGTGCCACTGTGCGCCGTGCAGAGAGGTGCTGGAAGGTACGTGCCGAGGCAGTGCAGTCATGGTGCCCCCTTACGCGCCGTCACGTATCCCGGCGATGTGATCCGTTGATTCCTCGGGTGAAAGTGCCTTTGCCTGAAGGGATTTGAAGGCCTCCGAGTACGCCTGGAGGTCCTCTTTCCGTTCGAGGTAGAGGCTACTCGTCAAGTGGTCGAGAACAACTACATCCAGATCAGAAATGTTCGGAAACGAAAAAATTACGAAAGATCCAATGAGGCCGACGTGCTCGCCTGCGGCGAACGGGAGTACCTGAAGCCGCACGTGGGGCAGCTGCGCGGCTTCCAGTAACCGTTTCAACTGTCCGTCCAGCACCTCGTGCCCGCCCACCGGCCGGTGCAGCACCGCCTCGTCGAGGATCACGCTCAGGCGCAGCGGCGGAGCCGCGCGCAGCACGTCCTGGCGGGCCAGACGGACCTCGACCAGCGCGTTCACCTGCTCGTCCGGCATCCCGTCGAGCGCCGCGCGCGTCACCGCGCGCGCGTAGTCGGGAGTCTGCAACAGGCCGGGCA
>NZ_JBNNJZ010000075.1:0-25783 GCF_050270335.1 Streptomyces sp. NPDC059900 | reverse complement strand
AGGGTGCGTAGTGCGGGCGCGGGGGGTGGGGCGGGGTCAGGCGGCTTTCCGGGCGCCCCTCATGCGTATCGCGTCAGTCCCGAACGCAGCTGCCCGAAGGCCCTGTTCGCCGTCACCACCGCGTCCGGCCACACCGCTTCCGCGCTCTCGCCTGCGTCGATCCGGCGCCAGTTCTCCAGGGCGAGGATGCGCTGTACGGCGATGATCTGGCCGGCGGCGAGGCGGGCGGTGAGTGCCGCCGCCTCTGGGCTCGACGCCACCGCGTCCGACGTCTCCGCGTCCGGCGCCTCCGCCTCCGCCGCCTCCGTGCTCGAAGCCTTGCTCAGTGCTTCCCCCAGCGCCCTCTCCGACTGCTCCTGATACCCGTACAGCCGCGCCACCAGCGAAGGCGTCCCGTAGAGGAGTCGGTGGAAGGCGAGTACGTGGACGTTGTCGCACAGGCCGGTCACCGGGTCGTGGCGCTCCAGGCCGTCGAGGAAGTGGCGTTGCAGGGCGTCCAGGGGTGAGCGCTTGGCCGGGCGTGCGGTGACCACTCTGGCCGCTTCGTCCAGGTGGTCGGCGAACCGGTGGAGCACGAGGTCTTCCTTGGTCGGGAAGTACCGGAACAGGGTCGGCTTGGAGATCTGGGCGGCTGCCGCCACCTCCGCGACCGGGACCTTCTCGAAGCCCTTCGCCAGGAAGAGCGCGATCGCCGCCTCGGAGATCGCCTGGTACATCCGCTGCTTCTTGCGTTCCCGCAGGCCGGGGGCGCCGTCGTCCGTGCCCGCCGGTGCCTGTGCGACCTCTGCGTCCGTCATGGGCTGAGCCTACCGTATCGACGATACTCGGTAACAAATTTAACTCGGTTACATTATTCTCGACCGTATGACGCCGCCTGACACCACACCGCTCGACGAAGCCCTGACCCGGGAACGCCTCTTCCACGACACCTGCCGAGCCGCCCTGACCGGCATGGTCGACGGCGCCGAGGAGCAGGTCGTCAGAGGAGCGGACGTCTCCGCGTCCGGCGCCGACGCCGAAGTCCTCGGCTACCAGTTCCGCAGCCACGCCAAAGCGATGCGCGAACTCCCCGAAGCCCCGCTCTTCTTCGGCCGCCTCGACTTCGCCGCCGAAGGACCCGCAGCCACCGAAGCCGGTGATCACCGCGGGCAGAGCTACCACATCGGCCGACTGCGCATCACCGAACACCCCTCGGCCCCGCCCCTCGTCGTCGACTGGCGGGCCCCCGTCTCCCGCGCCTTCTACCAGGCCGGGACCCGCGCCCCGCAAGGAGTCGCCGTCCGCCGCCGCTTCGGCTGGGCCCCCGGCAGCAAGGGCGCATCCGCCGACCTCACGGGCCTGGAGGACGAGCCGCTGGCCGCAGCGCCCGCTCCGAAGGCCCCGCCGCCCCCGGCCGCGCAAAGCAGCCGCATCCTCGCCGGAGAGATCGAGCGCCCCCGCGTCGGCCCCATGCGGGACATCGCCGCCACCATCCAGCCCGAGCAGGACGACCTCGTCCGCGGCGAACTCACCGCGTCCGTCTGCGTCCAGGGCGCCCCCGGCACCGGCAAGACCGCGGTCGGCCTGCACCGCGCCGCGTACCTCCTCTACACCCACCCCCAGCGCGTCCAGCGCGCCGGACTCCTCATCCTCGGCCCCAACCGCACCTTCCTCCGCTACATCGCCGAGGTGCTCCCCTCCCTCGGCGAGACCGGCGTGCGGCAGTCCACCGTCGCCGACGAGATCGCCAGGCCCGCGGCTCCCGTGCGGGCCGTGGACGACGAGGCCGCCGCGAGCGTCAAGCACGACGCCCGGATGGCGGCCGTCCTGCGCCGCGCGCTCTACTCCCGCGTCGCGCCGCCCGTCGACTCCATCGCGGTGCCGGACAGTTCGTACACCTGGCGGGTCGCGCTCGACGACCTGGAGCGGATCATCGCGGACGTCCGCGCGGAGGAACCGCCGTACGCCGTCGGCCGCGAGCGCGTGCGCACCCGTGCCGTCCGGCACATCCAGGAGCAGGCCGAGCGCCGCGCGGGTCCGGTGAACAACGCCTGGCTGAAGAAGATCTCCCGCGCCCGCTCCGTCTCGGCCTTCGTCGACGCGGCCTGGCCCGGCGTCAGGCCCGAGGAAGTGCTCGCCGCCCTGCTCGCGGACCCGGCGGCGCTCGCCGTCGCGGCCGACGGCATCCTCGACGCCGCCGAGCAGCGGGCGATCCGCTGGGCCGGGCCGCCGCGCTCGTACAAGTCGGCGAAGTGGTCCGCGGCCGATCTCGTCCTGCTCGACGAGATCGCCGGGCTGCTCGAACGGCCCGAAGGGTACGGCCACATCGTCGTCGACGAGGCCCAGGACCTCTCCCCGATGGAGGCCCGCGTGATCGCCCGCCGCGCGGACTTCGGCTCGCTCACCGTGCTCGGCGACCTCGCCCAGGGCACCACCCCGTGGGCCGCCCGCGGCTGGCCCGAACTCCTCGCCCACCTCGGCAAACCGGACGCCTCCGTGACCCCGCTGACCACCGGCTTCCGCGTCCCGAAGGCGATCGTGAGGCTCGCCAACCGCGTCCTCGCCTCGCTCGACGTCGACGTACCGCCCGCGCGGTCGCTGCGCGGGGACGGTGAGTTGCGGGTCCGGGAGGTAGGGGACGTGCGTGCCGCGACCGTCGAGGCGGTGCGCGCAGGGCTTGCCCGCGAGGGATCCGTCGGGGTCATCGCCGCCGACGCCGGTGTCGCGGACCTGCGCGAGGCGCTCGCCGCCGCGGGTATCGAGAGCGCGGGCCCCGACGACCTCGGCGCGCGTGTGACGGTGCTGCCCGCTTCCGTGGCGAAGGGACTGGAGTACGACCACGTCGTGGCCGTCGAGCCCGCGGCCATCGCGGAGGCGGAAGTGCGCGGGCCCAGCCGCCTGTACGTGGTCCTGACCAGGGCGGTCTCCCGCCTCGACGTGCTGCACAGCAGGCCGCTGCCGTGGGAGGTGTGACCTGCTGTCGGAGGCGTGACCTGCCGGGGGAGACGTGACCCGTCGGGGGAAGGACTGCATGCCGTTGCGGTTATATAGCCGCAGGGTTATGTTCGGAGTATGCCCATACCGTTCGACGTACTCGCCGAGCCCAGCCGCCGGAAGATCCTCGACCTGCTGCTCGAACGGCCCCATCTGGTCGGTGAGCTGACCGAGCGGCTCGGTCTGAGCCAGCCCGGCACGTCCAAGCATCTGCGGGTCCTGCGCGACGCGGGTCTCGTACGGGTGCGGCAGGACGCGCAGCGCCGCTGGTACGAGCTGCGGCCCGAGCCCCTCGCCGAGCTCGACGCCTGGCTCGCGCACTACCGGCACCTCTGGTCCGGCCGGCTCGACGCCCTCGAACGGCACCTCGACGTCATGGACGGTGACTCCTCATGAACCCGCACTCCGACACCCTCGGCCCCGACGAGGAAGGCGACCGCAGCGTCCTGCGGATGGAGCGCCGCCTCGCGCACCCGCCCGCCAAGGTCTGGGCCGCGATCACGCGCCCCGAGCACCTCGCCCAGTGGTTCCCCTCCGAGGTCACGCTCGAACTGCGGCCCGGCGGCGCGATGGGCTTCCACTTCCCCGGCGACGAGGGCCCCGGCATGACCGGCGAGGTCACCGACGCCGACGAGCCCCGCCTCTTCGCCTTCAGCTGGGGCGACGACCACCTGCGCTGGGAGATCACCCCGGACGGCGCGGACGGCCGCGGCTCGCTGCTCACGCTCACCCACACCTTCGGCGACCGCTTCGGCGCCCCGAGCTTCGCCGCGGGCTGGCAGCTGTGCATCTCGGCGCTCGGCCAGTTCCTGGACGGGGGACGGGCGGAGGTGAGCCGGGACGCGGGGGAGCTGCACGAGGCGTATCTGGAGCAGTTCGACCTGGGCCACGGCGAGGTGACCGACGACGGCATCCGTTTCGAGCGGCAGCTGGTGAAGCCCGCGGGCGCGGTCTGGGCCGTACTGTGCGCGGACGAGGTGCCGCTGGCGGGCGACACAGCGCCCGACGGGTTCCTCGCGGACGGCGTCTCCGCGGGTCCGGTCACCGTGCTGCGGGAGCCGCTGGCCCTCACGTACGCCGTGCATCCCAAGGGCGAGGTGCGCTGGGAGCTGGGCGAGGGCACGGGCTACGGCACGCGGCTCGTGCTCACGCAGACCGGCCCCTTCGACGGCCCGGCGGCCACGGACCGGGCACTCGCCGCCTGGCATGCACGCATCGAGCGCCTCGCGGGGCAGCTCCTGGAGGACTGACGGGCGGGCAGGGCCGGCGGGCGGGGCCGGCGGGCCGGACCGGGGCGCCTCAGTCGTCGAGCACGGCCTCCATGACCGCCTTCGCGATCGGCGCCCCGAGCTTTCCGCCCGCGATCTCGGAGCGCGGGATGTTCATGTCCTTCGGGTCGACGAACACCGCGACGGCGACCGGAGAGGCACCGTCGTCCTGCTTGGCGTACGAGACGAACCAGGCGTACGGACGCTCGTCGTTGACGTTCGAGCCGTGCTGGGCGGTGCCGGTCTTGCCGCCGACCGTGACGCCGTCGATCTGCGCCTTGTTCGCCGTGCCCTCCTCGACGGTGTTCTCCATCATCTCCTGCACCTTGCCCGCGGTGTCCTCGGAGACGGCCTGGCTGAGCTCCTGCGGCCGGCCCGTCTCGATCGTCGAGAGGTCGGGGCCGCGCAACTCCTCGACCAGGTAGGGCTTCATCACCTTGCCGTCGTTGGCCAGGCCCGCCGTGACCATCGCCATCTGGAGCGGCGTGGTGGTCAGGCTGCCCTGGCCCATGCCGGTCAGCGCTGTCTGCGGCTTGTCGAGGTCGTCGGGGTAGCTGCTGGCGGACGAGCGCACGGGGACGAACTGCTCCTTGTTGAAGCCGAACTTCTCCGCCGTCTCGCGCATGTCGTCGTCGCCGACCTTGAGTGCGGTGTCCAGGAAGACGTTGTTGCAGGACCACTGCATGCCGACCTTCAGGGAGGCCTTGTCGCAAGGGGCGCCCGGCACGTCGTTGCCGATCGTCGTGGAGCTGAGCGGCAGCTTGTAGGGGGCCTTGGCGCCGGTCTTCTGGTCGATGTCGTCGATCACGCCGTGTTCGAGGGCGGCAGCCGCGGTGAGGATCTTGAAGGTGGAGCCGGGCGGATAGATCTCGCGCAGCGCCCGGTTGGAGAGCGGCTTGTCCTTGTCCTTCCGCAGCTTCGTGAACTCCTTGCCCTCCTTCTGCGAGATCCCGGCGAAGACGGAGGGGTCGTACGAGGGAGTGCTCGCCATGGCGAGCACCTTCCCGGAGCGCGGGTCGAGCGCGACGACCGCGCCCCGGGCGTCGAGGTCCACCAGGCCTTGGTAGGCGGCCTTCTGGGCCTTCGGGTCGATGGTGGTGACGACGTCGCCGCCCTGGCGCTTCTCGCCGGTCAGCATGTCCAGGGTGCGCTTGATGAAGAGGCGGTCGTCGGTGCCGCTGAGCACGTCGTTCTCGACGCCCTCCAGGAAGGTCGCGCCCTGGGCCTGCGAGAAGTAGCCGGTCACCGGCGCGTACATGGGGCCTTCCTTGAAGACCCGCTGGTACTTGAAGTCGGTGCCGGTGACCGCCTTCGAGCCGGTGATCGACTTGCCTCCGACGATGATGTCGCCGCGGGGGTGCGAGAAGGCCTCGATCTGGACGCGGCGGTTCTTGTCGTCCTTCGCGAGGGACTCGCTCTGCGCGAATTGCACCCAGTTCGCGCGCAGGAGCAGCGCGAGCGTGAGTATTCCGCAGAAGACGGCTACGCGGCGCAGCGGCCTGTTCATACGGTCCCCCCAAGACCCGTTACATCCGGACGTGATGAGGACTCATCATGCGCACGTTTTTACGGATCTTGCCCATGTTGTTGCTGAATGGTCACATGCGGGCCCCTTACTGAGGCGCCTTCCGGAGGACTTCGATCACGCTCGCGTAGCTGTCCGAACCGTGGCCGGCGGCGCTCGCCCGCTCCATGGTGGCCTTCAGGAGTTCCGGCAGCGCGTTGTCGACGCCACGGTCGGCCGCCGCGTGGATGAGGTGGCCGATCGCCGCGATCTGTACGTCGACGGTGGCGTCGTCGCCCGGATAGCGCCCGGCGTCCACCTGGGCCGCGTACGTGTTGATGAACCCGGCGACGGCGCCGGTCAGCCAGCGGACGGCGATGTCCGAGAAGGCGGTGGCCCTCGTCCGGCCGGTGGCCCCGGCTCCGGCCCCGGCCCCGGCCTCGTCCGCGGCCCGTGTCGCGTCGGCGCCGACCACCGCCGTCCCGTGCAGCCAGCCGGTGAATGCGGACCACATCAGGCCGAGCAGGGCCACGTCGTAGAGCGAGGCGCTGCCGGGCTCCGCGCCCAGGTACAGCGGGTCGCCCAGTGCGGCGAGGGCGGGGCGGTGCGTCTCGAACACCTCGGCCGAGCCGCTGTAGAGGAACATCATCTCCGGGTTCCCGACCCCCGGCGGCGTCGTCATGACCGCCCCGTCCAGATAGCCGAGGCCCAGCGCACGCGCCCGCGCCCCGGCTTCGGCGGCCTGCTCCGGGGCGCCGGACGTGAGATTGACCAGGGCCCCGCCCGCGAGGGGCCCTGCGGTGTCCATGACGGCGTACAAGGCGTCGTAGTCCAGCACGCACGCGATGATCAACGGGCTTGCTGCGAAGGCTTCTTCGGGGGTCGCGGCGACGACGGCGCCCCGGTAGGCGAAGGGCTTGGCCTTGGCGGCGGAACGGTTCCAGACGGTGGTGGGGTGGCCGTGCGCCAGGAAGGCGGAGGCCAGGGCCGAGCCCATGTTGCCCAGGCCGATGACGGTGACGGGGGTCTTCTCGGTCTTCTCGATCTTCTCGGTCTTCTCGGTCTTCTCCGTGCTGCTCATGCCCCCCACGCTCGCAGCGGGCGGCGGCACCGGACAGTGACAGGGATGACGGCGGCCGCCAAATTCCTGCCACCCCCCGCGGCGGCTTAGTCTCACCGCATGAGCGCTGGTTCCGTGGCCCTGGTCGTGACCGAGGAGATAGCGATCCCGTCGTGGGATCTGTACGAACTGAGCATCCCCTGCACGGTGTTCGGCAAGCCGCAGCCGGACCTGGCCGATCGGTGGTACGACTTCCGGCTGTGCAGTGCCGCCTACGAGACCGGGGGCGAGGCGTTCGGCATGACGGTGCGCACCCCGTACGGCCTGGACGACATCGTCGGGGCGGACACGGTCATCGTCACGTCCGTGCCGGACGCCTGCGTGGAGGAGGGTCGCCCGCTGCCGGACGGTCTGGCCTCCGCCCTGCGCCGCGCGTACGACGCGGGGGCCCGCATGGTCTCCCTGTGCACCGGCGCCTTCGCGCTCGCGGACGCGGGGCTGCTGGACGGCCGCCGGGCCACCGCGCACTGGATGCACACGGCTCAACTGGCCGCCCGCTACCCGAAGGTGGAGGTCGACGACTCCGTCCTGTACGTGGACGACGGCGACGTCCTGACCAGCGCGGGCGTCAGCGCGGGCCTCGACCTGTGCCTGCATCTGGTCCGCCGCGACCTGGGCGCGCACGTCGCCAACCAGCTGGCCCGCCGCATGGTCGTGCCCGCGCACCGGCCCGGCGGCCAGGCCCAGTTCATCGACCTCTCCGTCCCCGCGACCGACGACGAGGGCCTGGGGCCCGTGCTCGAATGGGCGCGGGCCCGCCTCGACCGCCCCCTGACGGTCGACGACCTGGCCCGCAGGGCGGCGATGAGCCCGCGCACGCTCTACCGCCGCCTCCAGGCGGCCACCGGCACGACCCCGCTCCAGTGGCTCCTCAACCAGCGCCTCGCCCGCGCCCAGAGCCTCCTCGAATCGACGGCCGCCCCGATCGACAAGGTCGCCGAACTGAGCGGCCTCGGCACGGCGAATAACCTCCGCCACCACTTCCTCAAGCAGGTGGGGGTCTCACCGGGGGACTACCGGCGGGCGTTCGGGGCGGGCGTGGGTCGCGCGGAGGTGGGTCGAGGGGAGGCCGGTCGCGCGGAGGTGGGTCGCGGGGAGTAGGACCAGCGCCCCATGTGCGGGTACGGGGGTGCTGCCTAGGGTCGGTGTTCATGCGGAACACGGAGATCACTCGCCGGGAAGGCCCGGAGCGCAGGCGCGAGACGCTGGCACGCCTCGAACGGGAGCGCGACATCTGGCTGTCGACGGCCCATCCGGAGCACGGCCCGCACCAGGTGCCCCTGTGGTTCTGGTGGGACGGCCGGGCGGTGTGGCTGTGCACCGGCGAGACCACCGCGACGGCCCGCAACGCGCGCACGGAGCGCCGGGTCCGCCTCGCGCTGCCGGACACGGATGACGTGGTGCTCGTGCAGGGCGAGGCGGAGTGTTTCCCGGCCGCCGGTGTCCCGCGGGCCGCCGGGGACGGGTTCGCCGCCAAGTTCGGCTGGGATCCGCGCCAGGAGCCGGCCCCCTTCCTGTACCTGCGCGTGACGCCGGGAACGGTGCGGGCCTGGCGCGGCGAGCACGAGCAGCACGGCAGGGTGCTCATGCGGGACGGGGTCTGGGTGGTGTGACCGGGCGGTGGGGCCGGGTACTGCTGCGGCCCGGTGCTACTTCTTGCGGGGCTGGTTGAAGCGCAGCATGTTGCCGGCCGGGTCGCGGAAGGCGCAGTCGCGGACGCCGTAGGGCTGGTCCATCGGCTCCTGGAGCACCTCGCCGCCCGCGGCGCGGATCCGCTCGAAGGCGGCGTCGACGTCGTCGCTGCGGAAGATGACGCCGCGCAGCATGCCCTTGGCGAGCAGTTCCGCCGCGGCCTGCCGGTCGGCGTCGGAGGCGTTGGGGTCGGCGAGCGGCGGTTCGAGGACGATCTCGACGTCCGGCTGCGAAGGCGAGGCGACGGTCACCCATCGCATGCCCTCGAAACCGACGTCGTTGCGTACTTCGAGGCCGAGCACGTCGCGGTAGAAGGCGAGCGCCTTGTCGTGGTCGTCGACGGCGATGAAGCACTGGGAGAGGTTGATTTCCATGGGTACGACGCTACGTACCGGCGCCGGGTTTCGCTTCTCCGTTCCTGACCGGCCTGGTGCGGGTTTTCGCCACGCAGGCCGGGATGACCGCGCCGTGCTCGTGGTCGCGGGCCCGGTAGGCGCTCGGGCTCTCGCCGACGAGCTCGGTGAACCGTGAGCTGAAGGAGCCGAGCGAGGTACAGCCCACCGCCATGCAGACCTCGGTCACCGACAGGTCGCCGCGCCGCAGCAGGGCCTTGGCCCGCTCGATCCTGCGGGTCATGAGATAGCTGTACGGCGTCTCTCCGTAGGCGGCGCGGAAGCTGCGCGAGAAGTGCCCCGGCGACATGAGGGCGGCCCGGGCGAGGGCCGGGACGTCCAGGGGCTCCGCGTAGTCGCGGTCCATCCGGTCGCGGGCCTGACGGAGCCGGACGAGGTCGGAGATGGACGGCGACGCGGACACACGAATCACGTTACCGGGGCGGCGCGATCAGTGGCGTGGCGCACTTTTGCAAGCAGGCGCTTGCAATAGTTAGCAAGGGGCGGGCAGTATCGACGCATGGCATCACTCAACGTCGGCAATCTCGGTGAGTATCTGCGTGAGCAGAGGCGCAACGCGCAGCTCTCGCTCAGGCAGCTCGCCGACGCCGCCGGGGTGTCCAATCCGTATCTGAGCCAGATCGAGCGCGGCCTGCGCAAGCCCAGTGCCGACGTGCTGCAACAGGTGGCCAAGGCGCTGCGGATCTCCGCCGAGACGCTGTATGTCCGGGCCGGGATCCTCGACGAGAAGGAGCGGGACGAGCTGGAGACGCGCGCCGTCATCCTCGCCGACCCCTCCATCAACGAGCGGCAGAAGCAGGTCCTGTTGCAGATCTACGAGTCGTTCAGAAAAGAGAACGGCTTCGAGGTCACCGGGTACTCGGAGTACTCGGACGACGGCGTCGTCGACGACGACGATGCCGTCGACGACGTGGATGCCACCGCTGACGGCCCCCGCACGGCCGACGGCAGTGATGCCGACCCCAAGGACCATCCCTCAAGCTGACGCGAATCCGGGAGGACCAGCACCATGGCCATCAAGGACGACCTGCGCAACACCCTCACCGACACCACCCCCGCCTACTTCGTCGTCGGCACCGCCGATCTCGCGTTCCAGCAGGCGAAGAAGGTGCCGGGCGCCATCGAGCAGCTGATCGCCGAGGCGCCGGCCCGTTTCGAGGCCGTGCGCAACACCGACACGAAGGCCGTCCAGGACAAGGCCGTCGCCCGCGCCAAGGAGGCGCAGACGACCATCCAGGCCCGGGTGTCCGAGTTGTTCGGCACGCTCGACACCGACCTGAAGAAGCTGAGCGAGAGCGCTCAGGGTCTTGCCCTCAGCTCGGTCGGCGTGGCCGCCGAGTACGCGGTGAAGGCGCGCGAGAAGTACGAAGAGGTCGCCGAGCACGGCGAGCAGGCCGTGAAGACCTGGCGCGGCGAGGCCGCCGAGGAGATCAACGAGCTTGCCGTGGCCGTCGAGCCGGACGCGGACGAGAAGCCCGCCGCCGAGTCGGCTTCGGCCGAGCCCAAGCCGGCCGCGGCGCAGCCGTCCGAGCCGAAGGCCGCCGCGGCCCCGGCGAAGAAGCCCGCCGCCAAGAAGGCCCCGGCCGCCCGCAAGCCGGCGGCGAAGAAGACCACGCCGCCCGCCAAGTAGGCAGCGGCAGGCCGCCCGTCAGGCGGACCGGACGGGCCGGGCACTCTTTAAGTGCCCGGTCCGTTCTGCGGGTAGCGGGTACGGTGTGCGCGTAATCAAGAGCCGAGACTGGTGGTGGACGTAGTGCTGATGCAGGGGTTCGCAAACTTCATGTGGCTGCTGTCGTTGGCGCTGATCGTCTTCAGCGGCTTCGCGCTGGTGGACGCGGCCGTCCGGCGTGAGGACGCCTATCGCGCCGCGGACAAGAAGACCAAGCCGTTCTGGCTGATCATTCTCGGGCTCGCCTTCATCGTGAACCTGATCTTCAACATCCTGTCGTTCCTGCCGATCATCGGGCTCATCGCGACCATCGTGTACATGGTCGACGTGCGCCCCGCGCTGCGGCAGATCACCGGCGGGGGCGGGGGCCGCCGCGGCGGCTCCAGCAGCGACGGTCCGTACGGCCCGTACAACGGCGGCCGGTAAGCCCCAGAGGTCGCGCCCTAGCGGTCGCGGTCGAGCAGCAGTACGGCCACGTCGTCGGTCAGGTCGCCGCCGTTCAGCTCCCGCACCTCGTTCACCGCCGCTTCGAGCAGTTCGTCGCCGCGCAGGCCCGCGGCGATCTGGCGGCGGAGCATCTCCACCATGCCGTCCTGCCCAAGACGCTGGTTGCCCTGGCCGATCCGGCCCTCGATCAGGCCGTCCGTGTAGAGCATCAGGCTCCACTTGCCGCCGAGCTCCACCTGGCGCCGCGGCCAGCGGGCGTTGGGAAGCAGTCCGAGCGCGGGGCCGTTGTTCTCGTACGGAAGCAGCTCGGCGAGGCGGCCGTCGCGGGCGATCAGCGGTGCGGGATGGCCCGCGAGGCAGAGTCCGGCGCGGCGGCCGTCCGGGGCGATGTCGACCGTGCAGAGCGTCGCGAAGATCTCGTCGTCGGCGCGCTCGTGCTCCAGGACCTTCTGCAACGTGCCGAGCAGCTCGTCGCCGCACAGGCCCGCGAAGGTCAGCGTCCGCCAGGCGATGCGCAGCTCCACGCCGAGCGCCGCCTCGTCGGGGCCGTGACCGCAGACGTCGCCGATCATGACGTGCACGGAGCCGTCGGGGGTGCGCACGGTGTCGTAGAAGTCGCCGCCGAGCAGCGCACGCGAACGGCCGGGGCGGTAGCGCGCGGCGAACCGCAGCGGTGATCCGTCGAGCAGCGGCGTCGGAAGCAGGCCGCGCTCCAGGCGGGCGTTCTCCTGGGCCCGCAGCCGCGACTCCGTCAGCTGGCGCTGGGCGGCGTCCGCGCGCTTGCGCTCCACGGCGTACCGGATGGCGCGGCTCAGGAGGCGCCCGTCCAGCTCGTCGCGGAAGAGGTAGTCCTGGGCGCCGACCCGCACGGCCTCCGCGCCGCCCTCGGTGTCGCCGCTCGCGGTGAGCGCGAGCACGGCGTGCCGGGGAGCGAGGCGCAGGACGTGCTTGAGCGTGGCGAGCTCGTCCTCTTCCTCCTCGGGTGATGCGGCGGGCACCGCGAGGGTCAGGTCGAGCAGGATGCAGTGCACGTCGTCGGTGAGCAGCCGCTCGGCCTCGGTGAGGTTGCGGGCGGTGCGGACCCTGATGGGCTTGCCCGCGGAGTCGAGCATCTGCGGCACGCTCAGGGAGCCCACCGGGTCGTCCTCGATGACCAGGAGGCTGAGCCCCGGTCCGCTCGGCTGCTGGTCCGTCGTCTGCTGGTCCGTGTCCCTGGACGGGGACGTGCGTACGGGCTCCACGGATGCGGGCACGGGTTCGGGCACCGGCGGGTGTGCGGGCGCGGGCGACGTCGGCAGAGCGTGAGCCTGACCGCCTTCCGCGGCCGGGATCGCTCTCTGCCGCGGTATGGGTACGGGCATGGCTTCGGTTTCCTTCCCTCCCCCCGAGGGCACGGTGGGTCGACGGTCGAACGCTCCACCGACGGGGACCATAGCGGTAGGCACGGCCCGATTGGAATGGCACGCGGCAAACAGCCCCCGTCATATGCCGCACCAAGGACCGCAATTGGGCACGTCAGGTTCCTGCTGGAATGACGAACATCACGCCCGGAGGGTTGAGCGGCGGCCCGGGGGGTGCGGTGGGTCACATGACGTACGGCACAGGGCGGGCCGCCCTGTGCCGTAGCGCTGCTCGTGCCGCTCTGTGCGGGGGCTCGCGGAGCCCGCGGCCCCTACTTGTCGGGCCGCACGACCCCGAGGATCTGCATCGAGCCCGCGCCCGCGACGGTGACGTCGCGTCCCGGCCGGGGCGCGTGCACGATCGCGCCGTCACCCACATACATCCCGACATGGCTGGCGTCCGCGTGATAAATGATCAGGTCGCCGGGTCGCATGTTCTTGATGTCGATGTGCGGCAGCTGCTTCCACTGCTCCTGTGAAGTGCGCGGAATTCCCTTGCCCGCGGCGGCCCAGGCCTTGGACGTGAGCCCCGAGCAGTCGTACGAGGACGGGCCCTCGGCGCCCCAGACGTACGGCTTGCCGATCTGGGCGGTGGCGAATTCGATGGCCTTCTTGCCGGGACCGCTCGCTTTGCCCTTGATGTCCTTCAGGACGCCCGAACTCACCCAGGCCGACTGCTTCTTGAGCTGGGCCTCCTCCTCGAGCTTGCGGAGCCGCTCGAGCTCTTCCTTCTCGAGCTTCGACTCCATCTTCTCGGCGGCCGCGATCTTCTTCTTGATCTTCTTCTTCGACGCGGCCTTCGCCTTGCGGTTGGTCTCCAGCTTCTTCCACTGGGCGGTGGCGTCCTTGGCGTAGATCCGCAGGTCTTCCTGCGTGCGCTCCATCTCCGTCAGCATGCCCTTGGTGGCCTTGTGGCCCTGCTGCATCCGCCCGGCGCTGTCCAGGAACTGCTGCGGGTCGTCGCTCAGCATCAGCCGGGCCTCGGAGGAGACACCGCCGCTGCGGTACTGCTCGCGGGCGGCGGCGCCCGCGCGGGACTTGAGCTTGTCCAGCTTCCGCTGGCCCTCGCTGATGGAGCGGGCGAGCTTGACGATCTGCTTGGACTGCTTCTCGCTCTTCTCCTCCGCAGCGTTGTACGCGTCGGTGGCGACGCCCGCGTCGTGGTAGAGCTTCTCTATCTCTTTGCGCAGGTCCTCAAGGGATTTGTTCGTGCCGGGCGTTGGCTTCGCCGGGCTGGCATAGGCCACGGCGGGTGTGCTCAGCACCGCTGCCGCGCAGATGAGCGCGAGGCCAGCCACAGTCGAACTCCGCTTGCCGGTCACGTCCGCCTCCCCCAAGAACTGATTTACCGTCAGTAACATACGGTTGCCTCGGGGATGGTGCCACGCCGACGCGCAATCCGACAGAGCGCGACAGCAACTCCGATCCCCGCCCGCCCCATGTGACGAACGGCACCGGTAGATCGTTCCCCCCGCGGCGCGTCGCACGCGGAGTTCACCTGCCCCCGCCTCGCGAGTTCACCCGCAGGCACCCCGCGAGTTCACCCGCGGGCACCCGGCGAGTTCACCCGCGGGCACCCGGCGAGTTCGCGGACATCACCCCTGACGGGGCGCCAGCGCCTCCCATCGCACCGTCACTTCGCCCTGCCGCCACCGCGTGTCCCGGTCGACCACGGGCCAGTCCGCGGCCAGCTCCCGCACCGTCCTGATCCAGCGCTGCCGGGCGCCGTACGAGGCGTAGGGCGCGGCGGCGGCCCAGGCGCGGTCGAAGTCGCGCAGGAACGCGTGCACCGGCTCGCCCGGCACATTCCGGTGGATCAGCGCCTTGGGCAGGCGCTCGGCGAGGTCGGAAGGCCGGTCCAGTGAGCCGAGGCGGGTCGCGAAGGTCACCGTGCGCGGACCCTCGGGCCCGAGCGCGACCCAGACGTGCCGCCGCCCGATCTCGTCGCACGTCCCCTCGACCAGCAGCCCGCCGGGCGCGAGCCGCCCGCACAGCCGTTCCCACACGGCGGCGACCTGCTCCTCGTCGTACTGCCGCAGCACGTTCGCCGCGCGGATCAGCACGGGGCTGCCCGGCAGCGGGATCTCGAAGCCGCCGTGCCGGAAGGAGAGCCCTTCCCTCTCGTACGGCTTCGCGGCCGCGACCCGCGCCGGATCGATCTCGACGCCGACCACGCGCGCGTGGGCCGCCGCGGCCCGGAGCCGGACGAGAAGCTCGGCTGCCGTCCAGGGAGCGGCGCCGTAGCCGAGGTCGACGGCGACGGGATCGGCGGAGCGCCGCAGCCGCGCGCCGTGCGTGGCGGCGATCCAGCGGTCCATGCGGCGCAGGCGGTTGGGGTTGGTGGTCCCGCGCGTCACCGTTCCCACGGGGCGGGAAGGGGTGCGGGAGGCCATGGTCAGAAGGGTATGCGCCGCGGCGGCGGGGGTACGCGTCGAGTCCGGTGGGGTCGCCGGGAGTCCGGTGAGGTCGCTGGGAGTCCGGTGGGGTCGTCGCTGGTCAGGTCGTCGGCGAGGTCATTGGTTGAGACACAGCCGGTAATGATTTGGCAAAGAGGAAATGGAGCGGACCCTTCCGATGTTCACCCCCTGGAGGACCGTGCACGCCCTCCGTCCAGTCATGCCCGCTTAGTCATGCCCGCGCGCACACCAGGAGGACCGCCACGTGAGCCAGTACGTGACCAGGCTCGGCCGTCGCTCGCCGGCTGCTCCCAGCAGGCTCCGGCTCCCCGGTGCGAACCGGCGCCCGCGCCGGGTGGCCATGCTCAGCGTGCACACGTCCCCGCTGCACCAGCCCGGCACGGGCGACGCGGGCGGCATGAACGTCTACATCGTCGAGCTGGCCAAGCGCCTCGCGGCGATCAACATCGAGGTCGAGATCTTCACGCGCTCGACCACCGGCGCGCTGCCGCCCGCCGTCGAACTCGCCCCCGGCGTCCTGGTGCGCCACGTGGACGCGGGTCCGTACGAGGGCCTGGCGAAGGAGGAGCTGCCCGCCCAGCTCTGCGCCTTCACGCACGGCGTCATGCAGGCATGGGCGGGCCACCGCCCCGGCTACTACGACCTGGTCCACTCGCACTACTGGCTCAGCGGCCACGTCGGCTGGCTGGCCGCCGAGCGCTGGGGCGTGCCCCTGGTGCACGCCATGCACACGATGGCCAAGGTCAAGAACGCCGCCCTCGCGGCGGGCGACACCCCGGAGCCCACGGCGCGCGTGATCGGCGAGACGCAGATCGTGCGTGCCGCCGACCGTCTGATCGCCAACACCTCCGAAGAGGCCGACGAGCTCGTACGCCACTACGAAGCGGACGCGGGCAAGGTCGCCGTCGTCCACCCCGGCGTGAACCTCGACCGCTTCCGCCCCGCCGACGGCCGTGCGGCGGCCCGACAGCGCCTCGGCCTGCCGCAGGACGCCCTCGTCCCGCTCTTCGCGGGCCGCATCCAGCCCCTGAAGGCGCCCGACGTGCTGCTCCGCGCGGTGGCGGAGCTCCTGGACCGATGTCCCGGGCTCCGCTCGAACATCGTCGTGCCCGTGGTGGGCGGCCCCAGCGGCAGCGGTCTCGCGAAGCCGGAGGGGTTGCAGAAGCTCGCCGCCAGGCTGGGCATCGCGGACGTGGTCCGCTTCCAGCCGCCGGTGGGCCAGGAGCAGCTCGCGGACTGGTTCCGGGCGGCCTCGGTCCTGGTGATGCCCTCGTACAGCGAGTCCTTCGGCCTGGTGGCCATAGAGGCCCAGGCGGCGGGCACCCCGGTCCTCGCGGCGTCGGTGGGCGGTCTGCCGGTGGCCGTACGCGACGGGGTGACGGGCTTCCTGGTCGACGGCCATGAACCGGCCCGCTACGCGCGCGTGCTGCACGATTTCGCGAAGACCCCGCACCTGGTGGACCGCATGGGCGAGGCGGCGGCCCGGCACGCGCAATCCTTCGGCTGGGACACGGCCGCGTCCGCCACGGCGGACGTGTACACGGCAGCGGTGCACGAGCACAGGCGTCGCGTACGCTCGCATCATGGCTGATCAGGCTGACGATGCTGCGACCGCGATCATCGAGCGGACGCTCGACGAGGCGGAACTGGAGTGGGAGAACCCGGAAAGCGGCTCCTACGTAGTGACGCTGCCCGGCACCCGCAAGCTGTCGACGACGCTCTCCCTGCGGGTCGGCAAGCACGCCCTCTCCCTGACGGCGTTCGTGATCAGGCACCCCGACGAGAACGACGCCGCGGTCCACCGCTGGCTCCTGGAGCGGAACCTCCGTCTGTACGGCGTGAGTTACGCGATCGACTCCCTCGGCGACATCTACCTCACCGGCAAGCTCCCGCTCTCGGCGGTCACCCCGGACGAGCTCGACCGCCTGCTCGGCTCGGTCCTGGAGAACGCGGACGGTTCCTTCAACACCCTCCTCGAACTGGGTTTCGCGTCGGCGATCCGCAAGGAGTACGCGTGGCGGGTGTCGCGCGGCGAGTCCACGCGGAACCTGGACGCGTTCACTCACCTGACCCAGCCGCGGGGCTGACTCCGCAGAGCTGTTATCGCACGGCCAGGAGTTCTCGCACGCCGTCTTCCGCGCATGAGGGCGCCGTGGCATGCTCACGCCCGTCGTAGACGTGAATGGCGTTCACATCCATGGATTGAGGCGGCGGGCATGGGCATGGGCAGAGGCATGGGCATGGAGCTTCCCGGCAGGCGTGGCGTACTCGGCGGGGCGATAGCGGTGGCGGCGGCAGCGGTCGCGACCGGCGGCACGGCATCGGCAGCCGGTGGGGCGGCTTCGGCGACCGGCAGGACGGCATCGGCGGACGGCAGGGCGGCATCGGCGGACGGCAGGGCGGCTTCGGCCAGGTCCGGCGAAACCCCGGCCCTCTGGCGGGAGTTCGCCGCCACCCCGTACACTCACCCCCAGATCCCCTACGTGGGCCGCGCGGGCGCCTGCTCCGGCAGCCGCCGCCTCCCCCGCCGCAAGGTGGTCGCGAACGTCAGGGACTACGGAGCGCGGCCGGACGGCACGGCGGACGCGGCCCCTGCGATCAACCGCGCGCTGGCCGACGCGGGGGAGCGGGGCGGCGGCACCGTCGTCGTCCCGCCCGGCACCTACCGCGTCGACGGCATCATCCGCATCGCCCACGACAACGTGGTCCTGAGGGGCGCGGGCAGCACCCGCACCACCCTCCACGCGACGAAGAACCTCACCGAACTGATCGGCCCGTACGGCTCACGCTACGGCGGCGACAAGTCGAGCTGGTCCTGGGCCGGCGGCCTCATCTGGCTCTGCCCGCAGGACCGTTACGAGTCCCTGACCACGGCGATCAGGGCCAAGGCGTGGCCCTACGAGGGCTGGACGGGCAACAAGCGGGACGAATGGCGGACGCTGACGCCGGTCGCCCCCGCGAGACGGGGCGACCGCACCCTGCGGGTCGGGGACACCTCCCGCATCCGCGAGGGCGACCTGGTGCTGCTGCGCCTGGCGGACGACGCGGACCACACGCTTCTGGAGCACATGGCGGGCGGCGGGGCAGGCGCGGAGTCCTACGTCTGGGACGACAAGACGAAGCTCACCTCGTACGTCCCGTACGAGTGGCCCGTACGGATCACTTCGGTAAAGAAGAGCTCGGTCACGCTCGAACGCCCCCTGCCTCTGGACGTACGAGAGGAGTGGGACCCCCGCCTGACGACGCACGTGAAGGCGCTGACGGGCGCGGGAGTCGAGGGCCTGACCCTGGAGGCCGTGGAGACCCCGCAGTCCCCCCACCTCCTGGACAAGGGCTACAACGGGGTCACGTTCCAGTGCGCGTACGACTGCTGGGCGGACGACGTCGTGGTCCGGCACGTCGACAACGGCTTCGGCCTGGTGAGCGCCTCGGCCTGCACGCTGCGGGGCACGCGCGTGGAGGGCCGGGGAGCGCACCACCCGTACTTCTGCCGGGAGGGCTCGCACGACAACCTGACGGAGAACTTCCGCATCGCCGGGCGCACGACTCCCGCCCCCTCGGGCACCCAGCTCCACGGCATCAACGTAGAGGGCCTGTCCTCCTGCAACGTCTGGTCGCGGGGCGAGATGGAGATGGGCACCTTCGACAGCCACAGAGGCATGCCCTTCGCGAACGTCCGCACGGACATCACGGTCGACAACAACGGCCGCCACGGCGGAGACGCCAGCGCGGGCCCTCTCTTCGGCGCCCGCTTCACCCACTGGAACATCCGCGTCACCAACGAACGAGCGGGCCTGATGAAGATCGACGGCCTGGCCCCGTACAGCGCCACGGTGGGCATCAACGAGGTCCGTGAGTTCGACCAGACCGACGTACCGGACTTCTCCGGAGACCTGCATTCCCGTATCGAGCTCTACGGGACCACCGGCGTCGTGCGGCCACGGAATCTGTACGAGGCCCAGAGGGAGCTCGCCTAGGCCCCGGGCGCCATGCACTTGGCATACCCGAATGGCACGGGCCGATCCAGCCAAGATGCACGGTATGTCGCCAACCGTGGGTAACTGCGTGACTGCACCACGTGCTTCGGGCTACATAGGAGGACATAGGGGGACTGGAACGCGGGGGCGTCGGTGCGTGATGGGGGGTCGCCAAGTGGTGCTGACGATCGATCTCGCGGTTCTGCTGGCCGTCATCATCTTTCTGCTGTGGCGCAGAGCCGTGAAGCCAAGGACCCGGCTCGACACGGGGATGACCATGGCCGTCGTGCTGGTCTTCGGGGTGCTGATCGCCCCGACCGCCTTCGGGCACGGAATCATGAACGCCGTGGGAAACGTCGCACAGGGCATCTCCAATGTGGGCACCAGCCCCTGACCGCCCCGTGCCGTGAGCTCGCGCGGGCTCAGGCGGCGCCGATGGCCGCGAGGCGCTTGTTCGAACGCCGGGCGGCCCAGGCGACGACGAGGAGGGCCAGGGCGAGCAGCGGGAAGCCCATGGCGACCTTGGCGAAGCCCAGCGAGCCGACCTGGTCGGTCGCGTAGAAGTACTGCTGGACGGCGAACCGGGCGCCGAAGACGGCGGCGAGGACCAGGGTGGCGACGTCGTAGTAGAGCCGCGAGCGCTTGTCCGTGCGCCAGACGCTGCCCTTGCCCGTGGCCACGTTCCAGAGCACGCCGGCCAGCGGCCACCGCACCAGGACGGAGAGGAGGAAGAGGACGGCGCCGGCCAGGCTCGCCCAGATGCCGATGAGGAAGTAGTCCTTGGCGGAGCCGGTGAACCAGACGATGCCCGCGGCGAGCGCGACGCCGAACACGCCGCCGATCGCGGGCTGCACCGACTCCTTGCGCACCAGCCGCTCGATGCCGATGGCCACCGCTACGGCGACGGCGGCGATGAGCGACGCCTTGATCCCGCGGAAGTTGTGGACGACGACGAACGCCAGCACGGGCAGCGCCGAGTACACGACTCCCCTGGTGCCGCCGGCCTGATCGAAGACCGAGGGCCGCCGCTGCGGGGCCGTCGGCCGCACTGGTTGCGCTCCCTGCGCTGCCCGCACTCCCTGTGCCGCCCGCACTCCCTGCGCTTCGGACTTCGTCTCCAGGAAGCTCAAGTGCTTGCTCTCCATGGTGGTCAGCTCTCCCGATTCGTCTGGTGGCGAGGCGATGCCCGGTGCATCACTTGATGACATCGTGTCACTAAGTGACGCTCCTGGCTACCCCCTCCCGCCTCCACCGGCGGAGCCCGCCCGGCCGCCCCCGGACAGCAAAAGGCCCCCTACCAGCGGAAAATCCGCCGCTAGGGGGCCTGAAGCGAAAAGCCCGGGCTACTTCTTCTTGCCCTGGTTCTTGACCGCCTCGATCGCAGCCTTCGCCGCCTCGGGGTCGAGGTACGTGCCCCCGGCCTTCACGGGCTTGAAGTCCGCGTCCAGTTCGTACGCCAGCGGGATGCCCGTCGGGATGTTCAGGCCCGCGATGTCCTCGTCCGAGATGCCGTCCAGGTGCTTGACCAGGGCGCGCAGCGAGTTGCCGTGGGCCGCGACGAGAACCGTCTTGCCGGTCAGCAGGTCAGGGACGATGCCGTCGAACCAGTAGGGGAGCATGCGGACGACGACGTCCTTGAGGCACTCCGTCTGGGGGCGCAGCTCGGGCGGGAGCGTCGCGTAACGGGGGTCCTCGAACTGCGAGTACTCCGCGTCGCGGTCCAGCGCCGGCGGCGGGGTGTCGTACGAGCGGCGCCAGAGCATGAACTGCTCCTCGCCGAACTCGGCCAGCGTCTGCGCCTTGTCCTTGCCCTGGAGCGCGCCGTAGTGCCGCTCGTTCAGGCGCCAGCTGCGGTGGACCGGGATCCAGTGGCGGTCGGCCGCCTCCAGGGACAGCTGCGCGGTGCGGATCGCGCGCTTCTGGAGCGACGTGTGGACCACGTCGGGGAGCAGGCCGGCGTCCTTGAGCAGCTCACCGCCGCGGACCGCCTCCTTCTCGCCCTTCTCGTTGAGATTGACGTCCACCCAGCCGGTGAACAGGTTCTTCGCGTTCCACTCGCTCTCGCCGTGACGGAGGAGGATCAGCTTGTACGGTGCGTCGGCCATGCCCCTGAGCGTAATCGAACCGCCGGGTGGCCCGCGCGTCCGCCCGAAGCCCGGACAGTACGGCCGCGGGAGGGGCGTCAGTTGACGGCTTCTGCTAATCCGCTGGCTCTCGGCGACCCCGTAGTCGTAATGTGCGCGTGCTGATAGTGACGCTTACATAGCTGCCTGACCCGTGGGGGGACCCCGAATGCCACTCGCCGCGATGAGACGTGCCGCCAGAGAGTCCGTCTCCGGTCTTCCCCGCGAGTTCTGGTGGCTGTGGACCAGCACCCTCGTCAACCGGCTCGGCGCCTTCGTCGCCACCTTCATGGCGCTCTACCTCACCCTCGACCGCGGCTACTCCGCGACGTACGCCGGTCTCGTCGCCGCCCTGCACGGACTCGGCGGCGTCGTCTCCTCGCTCGGCGCGGGCGTGATGACCGACCGGCTCGGGCGGCGGCCCACGCTCCTGATCGCCCAGTCCTCCACGGCCCTGACCGTCGCCCTCCTCGGCTTCATGAAGGACCCCCTCGCCATCGCCGCCGTCGCCTTCCTCGTCGGCATGGCGAGCAACGCGTCCCGGCCCGCCGTCCAGGCGATGATGGCCGACATCGTCCGCCCCGAGGACCGGGTGCGGGCCTTCTCGCTCAACTACTGGGCCATCAACCTCGGGTTCGCGGTCTCGTCCGCCGGAGCCGGCTTCATCGCCGAGTTCAGCTACCTCGCCGGGTTCCTCGGCGAAGCCGTGATGACCATGGTCTGCGCCGTCGTCGTCTTCGCGAAGCTCCCGGAGTCGCGGCCCGTGCGGACCGCCCTGGAGAAGGAGTCGGAGCCGGACGTCGGCCTCGGGACCGTGCTGCGGGACGGGCGTTTCATGGGCGTCGTGGGCCTTTCCTTCCTCATCGCGCTGATCTTCATGCAGGGCTCCGTGGGGCTGCCGGTCGCGATGGGCGAGGCCGGATTCACGCCCGCCGACTACGGAATGGCCATCGCCGTCAACGGCGTACTGATCGTCGCCCTCCAGATCCCGGTCACGCGCTTCATCGAACACCGCGATCCGCAACGCCTGTTGGTCGTCTCCGCGCTGCTCGCCGGATACGGCTTCGGACTCACCGCGTTCGCCGGGTCCATCGGTGTCTTCGCCCTCACCGTGTGCGTGTGGACCCTGGCCGAGATCGTCAACGCCCCCACGCAGACCGGCCTCGTCGTACGCCTCTCGCCGACCCACGGCAGGGGCCGCTACCAGGGCATGTACACCCTGTCCTGGGCCGTCGCCGCCCTCGTCGCGCCCCTGATGTCCGGCTACGTCATCGACCGCTTCGGGGCCCAGTGGCTCTGGGGCATCTGCGCGGTCATCGGCACGGTCGCCGCCCTCGGCTACTGGTCGCTGATGCGGGGGCTGCCCGCGGAGGGGACGACGGTCGGCACGGCCACCGCGCCGGTCACTCCCGCCCCCGACGACCCCGCCGAGCTCCCCGCTCGCGCGTAGGGGGCCTGCGCCGTCTCACGGCCCGCAACACCCGCGCGCGTGTGCGCCGTTGGTGCGCCCCTCCCCAGTGGGCATGGAACGGGCATCAGGCAGTACGCCACCGAGGAGGAGACCCATGGCCGAGTCGCCCATCACCGAACCCGTCCCCGAGCAGCCGGCCGACAAGCCCGGCCTGCCCGCGCTCGCACTCCTCGGCGCCTGCGGCTGCGGCTCGGGCTGCAGCTGCGGCTGCCAGTCGGGCGGAACGTGCCAGTGCGGCGGAGGCTGCGGCTGAGACGGCCGGCACAGGACAGCGAGCACAAAGGGGTGGGCCCGCACGGTCAGTGCGGGCCCACCCCTTCGTGCTCCGTAGAGGGCTCAGGCTCCCTCCACCGGCGTCCCCGTCGGCTGCATCTCGTCCGCGTGCTCGCCCGTGACCAGGTACACGACCCGCTTCGCCACCGACACCGCGTGGTCGGCGAAGCGCTCGTAGTAGCGGCCGAGCAGCGTCACGTCCACGGCCGTCTCGATGCCGTGCTTCCAGCGGTCGTCCATCAGGTGCTGGAAGAGCGTGCGGTGCAGCAGGTCCATCTCGTCGTCGTCCTGCTCCAGCTGGAGCGCCAGGTCGACGTCCTTCGTGATGATGACCTCCGCCGCCTTGGCCATCAGGCGCTGCGCAAGCTGCCCCATCTCCAGGATCGTCGCGTGCAGGTCCTGCGGCACGGCGGACGCCGGGAAGCGCAGCCGGGTCAGCTTGGCGACGTGCTGGGCGAGGTCGCCCGAGCGCTCCAGGTCGGCGCTCATCCGCAGCGAGGTGACGACGATGCGCAGGTCGGTGGCGACCGGCTGCTGCCGCGCGAGCAGGGCTATCGCGCGCGCCTCCAGATCGTGCTGGAGATCGTCGACCTTCTGGTCGGCGGCGATCACACTTTCGGCCATCTTCAGGTCGGCGTCGAGCATGGCCGTGGTGGCGCGCCCGATCGCGGACCCGACCAGGCGGGCCATTTCGACCAGGCCTTCACCGATCGAATCAAGTTCCTCGTGGTACGCGTCCCGCATGTGGATGTCCCTCTCTAGTGCGTCCCGGGGGCTGACCCCCACGCTCCCACGGTGCGGCTCCGACGCGTCCGTTTCCGGCATCCCCGATGAACCGCCCCTGTCACCGAGGTGAACTGTGGGCGACGCGTGGTGCGCTCCGGGGGGGCCGCTCCGGCGTGGACCGGCGTAACCCGTTCGGCGGAAGTGAACCATCACCGTCCCCTCGGTGAACTCTGGGCGACGAGTGTTCGAGCGGGCCCCCGGATGGCTGGGGCTGGTGCTCATCAGGCGCATAACCTGGAGGCATGGACGTGAACGCGGCGGTCGCCGCAGCGGCAGCGATCGCCGGGGTGTGCACCGGCGTCATCGCCATGCTGGCGTTCCGCTGGAGCGAACGCGACCTGAAACGCCCCACCCGGACCTCCCTGCACACCGACCCCGTACTGCCGCCGGGCGTCGACACGGTGCTCTCCGTGCTGCGCTCCTCCGCGGTCGTCCTCGACGAGGCGGACAGCGTCGTCAAGGCCAGCTCGGCCGCGTACGCCCTCGGCCTGGTCCGCGGCGGCAAGCTCGCCGTCGAGCCCATGCTCCAGATGGCGCGCGACACCCGCCGGGACGGCGAGATACGGCAGGTCGAGCTCGATCTGCCGCGCCGCGGCACCGGCCGCGGCGAGGCCCTCGCCGTCTCCGCACGCGTGGCCCCCCTCGGCTCCCGCCTGGTCCTCCTGCTGGTGGAGGACCTCACCGAGGCCCGCCGCATCGAAGCCGTACGACGCGACTTCGTCGCGAACGTGAGCCATGAGCTCAAGACCCCGGTAGGGGCACTCTCTCTCCTCTCCGAGGCCGTCATGGACGCCTCGGACGACCCAGAGGCCGTCGAACGCTTCGCGGGCCGCATGCAGATCGAGGCGACCCGCCTGACCAGCCTCGTGCAGGAGCTCATCGACCTCTCCAGGGTCCAGAACGACGACCCCCTGGAGGACGCCGAACCCGTCCGTGTCGACGAACTGGTGGCGGAGGCGATCGACCGCAGCCGTCACCAGGCCTCCCACAAACAGATCACCATGGCCGCGGGCGGCACCGCCGACCTGCAGATATGGGGCAACCGCGGCCAGCTCGCCGCGGCGCTCGGCAACCTCGTCGAGAACGCCGTGAACTACTCGCCCGCGCGCACCCGGGTGGGCATCGCCGCCCGCCGGGTCAGCGCACCGGGAGGAGACCTCATCGAGGTGGCCGTCACCGACCAGGGGATCGGCATATCCGACAAGGACAAGGAGCGCATCTTCGAGCGCTTCTACCGAGTCGACCCGGCCCGCTCCAGGGCCACCGGCGGCACGGGCCTCGGCCTCGCCATCGTCAAACACGTGGCCGCCTCGCACGGCGGGGAGGTCACCGTGTGGAGCTCCGAGGGACAGGGCTCCACCTTCACCCTGCGGCTGCCCGAAGCAGCCGCGACCCGCGACCGCGGATCCGGTCACGGCGGAGACGGCAGCGAAGCCGGCACCGCACGGCCCGACGAGACCACTGCGTACGAACCCATTCCTGCCCCGGAGGTCCTTCCGTGACCCGAGTGCTCGTCGTCGAGGACGAGGAATCCTTCAGCGACGCTCTGTCCTACATGCTCCGCAAGGAGGGCTTCGAGGTCGCCATAGCGGCCACAGGGCCCGACGGACTCGACGAGTTCGAGCGCAACGGCGCCGACCTCGTCCTGCTCGACCTGATGCTGCCCGGCCTGCCCGGCACGGAGGTCTGCCGTCAGCTGCGCAACCGCTCCAACGTCCCGGTGATCATGGTCACCGCCAAGGACAGCGAGATCGACAAGGTGGTCGGCCTCGAAATAGGAGCCGACGACTACGTGACCAAGCCCTTCTCCTCGCGCGAACTGGTGGCCCGCATCCGCGCGGTCCTGCGCCGCCGCGGAGAGCCGGAGGAGGTCACCCCGCAGGCCCTGGAAGCGGGCCCGGTCCGGATGGACGTGGACCGCCACGTCGTCACGGTCTCCGGCTCCAAGGTCGACCTTCCCCTGAAGGAGTTCGACCTCCTGGAGATGCTCCTGCGCAACGCGGGCCGCGTCCTGACCCGCATGCAGCTCATCGACCGCGTCTGGGGCGCGGACTACGTGGGCGACACCAAGACCCTCGACGTCCACGTGAAGCGCCTGCGCGCGAAGATCGAGCCGGACCCGGGCGCGCCCCGCTACCTGGTGACGGTGCGGGGCCTGGGCTACAAGTTCGAGCCGTAAAGAGCGCCCCGGCGCACGCAGAAGCGCGGACGGACGCAGGAGGGGCGGGAACCCGGTGCCGGGTTCCCGCC
>NZ_JBNNJZ010000074.1:0-25840 GCF_050270335.1 Streptomyces sp. NPDC059900 | reverse complement strand
GCCCGGAGCACGGCTAGCCCCACTCCGGCCCCGAAGCAACAGGGCGGCGCCCACCCGATAGCGAGGACGGACATACCGACGCGGCCCCGCACCCACACACGACCCCGCCCCGAAGCACAGACGGGCCCGCACCCGGCATCGAGACGCGAGGGGACGAGCCGGTATCTCCGCCCGGAGCACGGCTAGCCGGGTAGTGCCCCGCTGTGTGGTGTAGAGAGCCGGACTGCTTGGGTCCGGATGCAAGCCGGCGCCCAGAACCTCGAGCGGCTTGCCCCACTCCCCACGCTGCTCGCCGCGGTCGGTGCCAGGACGCGGCGACGCATCAGCCCCACCGTCGGCAGGACCTGCGGAGTTCTCAAGTCCGCATCTCTACACCACTACGTGGGACGCGACCCGGAGGTTTTTGGTTATGTGAGCTACTGCGCAGCACAAGATGGGGGACTTCGGCGACAATGCGCCGATGGAGCTTCCTAGTCAGCTTGTCCCGATTCCCGGCGCTGCAGGTCTGCATGCGTGGATGCCTTACGACAGTGGTGGTTGGGGGTATGCGAACTGTCTGTGGATCGTGTCCGGTGAGGACGCCGCGGTCATTGATACCCCCTATGACCAGCCGTTGACCGATGCGATGATCCGGGCGGCGCGGCCGGTGCTGGGATCGGGGCGCGTGTCGACCGTGGTGAACACGCATGCCAACGGTGACCACAGTTGGGGCAATCATCTGTTTCCCGGGGCGACGGTCATCACCACCCTTTCCGGCTTCGAGCATCTGGGGCATGAGCCGACGCCCGAGGAGATGCATCGTCTGCTGAACGAGACGTCGCCGGACGGGGCGTTGGGCTGGTACCTGCGCCGTCACTTCGGCATGTTCGACTTCCTCTCGGCCCGTACGCCCATACCGACACAGACGTTCAGCGGCCGTCACGTCTTTGAGGTCGGCGGGACGGAGGTCGAGCTGATCGAGGTCGGGCCCGCCCATCACTCGGGAGATCTGATCGCGCGGGTGGGCGATGTGGTGTGCGCGGGCGACGTTTTCTTCCCCGACGACCATCCTCCGCATTGGTCAGGTCCGATTCAGAACATCATCGACGCGAACGAGACGATCCTGGGTCTCTCGCCCAGGGTCATCATCCCCGGGCATGGCGGGCTCAAGGGTCCCCATGATCTGCGTGAGCACATCGACTACTTGGGCACTCTCCAGCGCGAGATCCGGCTGCGTTTCGAAGGGGGGCTGAAGGTTCGTGAGGCGATGGATGACATCTTCCGGTGTGACTTCTTCCCGCAGCTCCGCCTGCCGGAGCGCCTCATGATCGTCATCGCGGTGGAGTACGGACATCTGCAGGGGGAGACCGCGGGCCCCAGCATCATCGAGCTGGCGAGCGGGGCCGCCCAGTGGGCCTTCGACCGCCGCACCGAACCTCGGGTGCCGGTCGCCTGAGGCGCCGCAGAGGGGTTCTTTGGGGGGTGCCGCCTGTTGCGCCGGGCGGCACCCCAACCGAACGTGGGATGGTCGGAGGCGACCAGTTCGGTGCTCTGCACGCACACACCCGCCGGGGTTCGGCGTGCAAGGTGTAGTCATCACACATCGGCCGTCCGAGGCGGCGCAAGGCACGAACTCGCCGAATCTGTCCCAGTTTCAATCATCGAAATGGGGGCCTGCTGTGATTCTGCTCTGCGAAATGCAGAGGCCGCCCTCCGTGTCAGTCGCCGGCCGCGGCTGACCGCGTACGAGCCGGGTCCGGTCTGAACACCAGCGTGGTGAACCGTGCTCCGGGCGATCCCAGCGGCATGGCCGTGCACATGGTGACGTCCCCTACCCGGGAGGGAGCGTGCCGGTCGCAGCACTGGTCCAAATACGCTTCTCCGTCCGGGCCTCCGTATCCGTGGTAGCGCATCTTCCGCGTGTCGCCGTTGGGGTGGACGTAGGCCACATGGCGGTCCCGGTAGAGGGGGCGGACCACCGGGTCCGCGTCGACCTCTTGGTCCAGCTGTTGCAGATCGGCGTTCTCCGGATGAGCGGCGACGGCCGTGCGCAGTTGGGCGGTGAGCGGTATCGCCCACTGTGTCTCCCAGTTGACCATGTGGTGTTCCCGGACGTCTTCCCTCAGCAGCATGTAGCGGATGAGGTTCCGCTCGGGCAGCGCCGGCTCGGCTCCGCGGGGGCGGGGGAACATGTCGAGGAAGTCGTCGTTGTAGGCCAGGACGTTCCAGGCGACATCGTTGACGTAGCACGGCTGGCCCTTGATGGCCTCGACTGCCACCTTCCATGCGGGGTGGACGTTGGTGCCGGCCAGCGGGTCCTGCGGGTGGGGCGGTTCGTGGCCGACGGAGTAGACGTAGAGCGCGATTCTCTCGCGCTCCTGCAGCCCCAGGACGACCGAGACGCGGTCGAGGAATTCAGGGGTCGGGGCGGGCATTTCGCCGCGTTCCAGTTGCGCGTAGGTCCGCTCGGACACGAAGAGAAGCTGTCCGACCTGAGCCTGCGAGAGGCCCGGGGAGCGGCGGCCGCGACCGGTGCGGGGAGGCCAGCCCAGGCTTGAGGGGTCCACCTGTTGCCTCTTCCACCGCAGCAGTTGCCGCAGCGCTGCCTTGTTGTCCACCGTTCACCCTCTCCTGAGCCGGGAACTTCGCGGAGCCGGCTCATATACCGGAAAGCCGTTTTCCTGAATTTCGCCTTCAGGAAAAAGCTGGTCCTGGTGGTGCCTGTGGGGTGGTAGCGACAATGGAAGCTCGGATCTGTTCGTGTTGTGGGAGACGCGGCGATCCTCAACCGCGAGGGGGAATTCGCGTTGTTGCAGACACCTGCCGTCATACCGTCGGAGCGAAGTGGTCTTTCTGTCGGGCGTACGCTCGCGGTGCTGCGTGCACTGCAGCAGCTCGGCGACGGCGCCCATCCGCTGGCCTCTATCGCCGTCCGGGCGGATCTGCCCGCCCCCACCGCCTACCGCTACGTACAAGCGCTGGTGGGCGAGGGAGCCGTGGAGCGGCGAGGGCCGCGCGGCCACTACTCCCTTGTAGAGGCACCGCATTTCTTCTCCGACTCCTTCTCAGATTTGTCCGGTCCGCCGACGAGCACGGGTTCGGCTACAGTCCGCGCCGAACTGATCACACTACAGTCACGCACTGGCCAAATCGCTCTGGCGTACGCACCGCTTTTGATCGGCAAGCCGATGCGCATTCATGCCGAACAGGCCCTGGGAGCGCACGCACGGCAGCTTCAGGCCACCCCGCGGGCATCGCTTCAGGCCTTGTGGCGTGCTCCGCTTGAGGCTGATCCGCCGGGGTGGGCCATCCTGGCCTGCCTGGGTGATGTCACCGCGGCACGGCCCCAGTTCACTCGTGTCCGGCAGGACGGATATGCCGTAGGCCCCTCTCCCCTGCGCGGCAGGGATGCCATCGCGGCGCCCATCTGGCGTGGCTCGACCGTGGCCGGCGCGGTCAGCCTCCTGGCGGCCCACAGCCAGGTGTGCAATGCCAGGGCGCAGGTCCGTCTGATCGAGGCCGTGATGGATACGGCCGCGCACATCAGCAGGCAGCTGACGCGCTCGGGCATGCCCTCATCTACCTTTTGACCTGTATCAACTCCACTGCTCCACAGCACTTTCAGAAAGGGATCCCCCATGTCCCGCTCCGTCCTGATCACCGGCGGCAACCGCGGCATCGGCCTGGCCGCTGCCCGCGCCCTGCAAGCGGCAGGCGACCGCGTTGCCATCACCTACCGCACCGGTGAACCCCCCGAGGGGCTCTTCGCCATCCGGTGCGATGTCACGGACACCGACCAGGTGCAGGCCGCCTTCAAGGAGGCGGAGAACGAACACGGTCCCGTCGAAGTACTGGTGTGCAGTGCGGGCATCACCAAGGACCAACTGCTCATGCGCATGAGCGAGGACGACTTCACGTCCGTCCTCGACACCAACCTCACCGGCACGTTCCGCGTCGTCAAGCAGGCCAGCAGGGCGATGCTCCGGGCCAGGTACGGGCGTGTCGTGCTCGTCTCCTCTGCCGTCGCCCTGCGCGGTGAGAGCGGGCAGGCCAACTACGCCGCGTCCAAGGCCGGTCTCGTCGGATTCGCGCGGTCCATGGCCCGCGAACTCGGCTCCCGCAACATCACGTTCAATGTTGTCGCCCCCGGCCTCACCGAAACGAACATGACCGAGAGCCTCTCGGACGAACAGCGGGATCACCTCGTGGAGCAGATACCCCTGGGGCGCCTGGCCCGCCCCGAGGAGATCGCCGCGGCCATCGCGTTCCTCGTATCGCCCGCTGCCAGCTACATCACCGGTGCGGTCCTTCCTGTTGACGGCGGCGGAGGCATGGGGCACTGACGGCGTGCCTGCGTACGACGGAGAGGGAACCCGTGACGTGTACGGCATGAGGGGCCTCTAGGTCATGAGGGTCCTCTAGGTACAGAGGTGCGTTGCCCCCGCCGCCGAACGGACGGGGGCAGCGCACGGGGCGCCTATCAGAGCCGGCACGCACCCGTCGCCGCCCCCGACCCTCCGTATACAAAGCTGCAGCTCACACCGCTATACACTCGGTGTATATGCGTTGTGTATAGTCTGGCGCATGACTTCTGTGTACCTGTTGCCGATGAAGACGGCAGCAGCGCTCTTCCCGCTCCTCGCGCTGGTGCTGTTCCTGCCGACGGCGGTCGTCCTGTACCGCCGCCACAGCACCGTGTCGCAGTGGCGCGCCCTGTCGCTCCTCGGCTTCCTGTACTACGCGATCACGGCCCTCTGCATGACGCTCATCCCGCTGCCCGGGCGGACAGCGAAGATGTGCAAGACGTTCGCGGCGGTCGCCCACCCGCAGTGGATGCCGGGCAACACCTTCAGCGACATCTGGAAAGAGGCACACCACAAGGTCACGCTGAACGCCCTGCTGCTCCAGAACCCCGCAGTCAGCGGCGCGGTCCTGAACCTGGCCCTGCTGCTCCCCCTCGGCGTCTTCGTCCGCTGCCACCTGCGGCGCGGCATCGGCGCTGCGGCCGCCGCGGGCTTCGGCGCCTCGCTGTTCTTCGAGGTCACGCAAGGCACCGGGCTGTGGGGCATCTACCCGTGCCCGTACCGCCTGTTCGACGTCGACGACCTGCTGCTCAACACCGCGGGAACGCTGCTCGGCTGGTACGCGGCCGGGCCGCTGGCCCGACTGCTCCCTACGTGGCAGACGCCTGAGGACGCGACGCCGGCCCGGCAGTTCGTCACCGCCGGGCGGCGCCTGGTGGCGCTGCTGGTCGACCTGACCGGGGTCTCGGCCGTCACCCTCCTCCTGGTCCTGGTCACGGCTGAAGACCTGTACAGCCCGTCCCAACCCGTATCGCAGGTGATGGCCGCGGTCTTCGCCGTGTGGTTCGTCGTGCTGCCCTGGCTGACGGGGACGACTCCGGGCAAGCGGCTTCTCCTGCTGAAGCTGGCGCCGGTCGAAGGCGACGGGCGGCCGGCGCTGTGGCGGGTCGCGGTCCGGGCGTCGCTGCCGGGCGTAGTGGCTCTCCCGCTGATGGCGACCCTCGTGGCCGCGTCGATGGTGCTGCTGTACGGGCCGTCGTGGGTGGTGCGCCGGGTGCGGGACGCTTCGGCGGCGGATGCGCGCGCGTTCCAGTGGGAGCTGATCGACCACTTTCCGCAGGTGCTGCTGATCGTTCTCATCGCGGTCCTGCTCGGCGGGTACGTGCTGATGACCCGGCGGCGCAGGCCCGACCTCTGGGCTCACGAGCGGGCGTCCGGGGTACGCACCGTGGCTCTGACGCATACCCCCCGCGCCGATACCGGTCCCCACTGCGGGCACGCGGACGCTTTGCGGGTACCCGGACCGGGCGCCGACGCGTCGGAGAGTCCGGCGTCCGAAGCCATCCGCATGGCCTCCCGTAGTTGACGTAGCGGAGAGGCCGATGGGGGGCCGGCGGCTTCGGCGGTCGGGTCCTGGTAGCCGCCGGCGAACCGGTAGGGCCGGCTGGCCTACAGGGTGCTCGTCGAGCGGGTGGCGCCCCGGAGGCTTAGGAGTACGAGTTCACCTTCGCACCGGACTCGTCCGCCATGGCGACGACGGAGCCAAGGGCGTCGGTGAGGTAGAAGCACGCCTTCCCGTCACGGGGCACGGAGTTCAGTGCGCCCCAGGCTCCCTATCGAGGACCGTGTCCACTTCTATTCACGCCGTGAAGAGCTCCAGAGCCGAGGCCAAAGAGAACCCATGACCGCCCCCGCTGTAGCGCCGATCAGGGCGAACAGAAGGATCGTCCAGTCGAATCCGGAGTTGCCCACACGGGCCATAGCACCCCCCACCGCGGCTATTCCGGCGGTAATAGCAGCACTACGCCGACGGTCGCTCCAGCCCGAGGACTCTTTCATCCTTCAGCACGCTCCATACCGACGAATGATGCTCTACGGCGGTCAACCGGTGGCTTGATAGCCGCTGGCGAACCGGTAGGGCTGGGCGACCTTCTCGCTGCTCGCCGAGCGGGTGACGCCGCGGGGGCTGTAGGAGTACGAGTTGGCCTTCGCACCGGACTCGTCCGCTGTGGCTACGACGGAGCAGAGGGCGTCGGTGAGGTAGTCGTACGCCAAGGCGCGTACCCCAGGTGCGTTGCATCAGGGCCCCGGGCGGTCACGGGAGGCACACAACCTGACACGCCATCACCACAAGCCACGGACGGTTCCCCCGAACACCTGTGTCACACGTGGTGGAACCAGCCCCTCCCCTCCGTACGGACAACAAGGCGCAGATGGGCCCTTACCCGGCCCGCGCGGCACCTCGGTTGCGGCCTGCGAAATGGTTGCCGCCCGGAAAGTGTCCGGAAACAAGCGGCCACATCGCCCACGTTGGTCAAGGGGCTCTGCCCGCACGAATGCAGCGGGGAGGGGCCTTCAGCCGCCCGGTTGCGCCCTGTGGACGCTGACCGCATAGCCGCCGCCCTCGTAGGGAGCTGCGTCCCACGTTGCGAAGCGGTCGACCAGCGTCAGGCCGGATACTGCGCAGTGGGCGTCGTACTCCGGCAGGGTGATGGACGGTGGTACCGGCAGGTGGGCTGCGTCCAGGCCGAATCCGGCTACCAGGAGGCCGCCGGGGCGCAGGGCCGCGGCCAGGCGCTTCGTCACCTCGGTCTCGGTGCCCGCGGCAAGGAGCGGGAAGATGTTGCCGGCGGCGACCACGAGGTCGAAGTCCGCGCCGCCGGGGAGCTCGGCCGGGTCGAACGCGGCCAGGTCTGCCTGCATCCAGGGCAGGTGCGGTGCCTGCCTGCGGGCCACGGCCAGCATCGAGGCGTCGAGGTCGAGACCGACGCAGTCGTAGCCGAGCTCCGCCAGGCGGATCATGACCCGGCCGGTACCGCAGCCCGCATCCAGCACCCGCGCCCCGGCCGGGACCAGCGCGGCGCAGAACTGCGCTTCGCCGTGCATGTCCTTGCCACTGTCGGCCAGGGCCGCGAAGCGCGCGGCGTAGTCCTCTCCGGACGTCCCACCGGTCAGCTCTTCCCAACGACTCATGATGGACAGGGTATGTGAGCAGCGTGAGTACCCGGTTCCTGGCCCGCTCGGTCAGCCTCGTGTGTTCCGTAGAGGTGGTTCGGTCGCTGCTTCGTGTGCCGGTTCCCCTGCTGGCGGTGGCTGGATCGAGGGGGTGGATGGTGACGTCTCGCCGCCTGGTCGGGAAGCACGGAGGAGCCGGTTCAGGATCGGTCCCGTGGATATTGTGGTGAGCACGGCCATGGTGACAAGCAGGGTGTACTGGGTGTCGTCGAGGAGGCCCGATTCGCGGCCGGCGGTCAGCACGATGAGTTCGGTCAGGCCGCGCGTGTTCATCAGGGCGCCCATCGCTGCGGACTCGCGCCCGGGCAAGCCGCAGAGCCGCGCTGCCCCTGCCGCAGCGAGGGACTTGGCAGCCACTGCGGCCAGCAACAGCACTGCAAGGTCGGGTAGTTGAGATTTGCTGAGTGCGGAGAGGTCCGCGTTCCAGCCCGCCACGACGAAGTAGATCGGCATGAAGATGCGTCCTGGGAGCGTGCCGATGGCCTGTCGGAGTCGCGTATCTGCTTGTTCCGGCAGCCCGCGCCGGGCGGCGGTGCGCACGATGCCGAGGGCGAAGGCGCCGAAGATGAAGTGCAGGCCCATCCATTCCGTGGCAGCACTGGAGGCGAGCAGGCCGACGAACGTGACGACCATGTCGAGTTCGCGGTTCGCCTTGCGGATGACCGCGCGGAGCAGTGGCCGCACTGCGGTGGCCAGGAAGATCAGGTAGGGGACGGCCCAGAGGAGGCGCCAGGGTGCGTCGCTGCTGCCGCAGAGCAGCAGGACCGCGCCGAGGAGCATCCACGCATAGATGTCGCAGAGTGCTGCGCTGGCGAGCGCCAGTTGGCCCAGCGGCGTCCGGGCCATGCCCCGGTCCTCGATGATCCGTGCCAGTACCGGGAACGCGGTCACGGAGAGCGCGATGCCCATGAACATGCTGTGGGCCAGCTTGCTTGCCTCGGTCTCGCCGGGGCCCCACCACAGGCCGATTCCCGCGCCCGCCGCGAAAGGGAACACCACTGAGCATGTCGCGATGGCGAGCGAGGTGCGCCGTATTGAGCGTTTCGCAGTCCAGTCGAACTCCATGCCCAGCGCGAACATGAACAGAACCAGGCCGATGTCGGCCAGGGCGCCCAGTTCGCTGCGTACTTCCAAGGGGAAGAGCGTCTTTGCTATCGGCTCGTGCAGCAGGGTGGGGCCCAGGAGGATGCCTGCCACGATCTCGCCGATGACGGCGGGCTGGCCGCATCGCCGGGCCACGGCGCCGCCGGCCCGGGCGAGGGCGACGATTAAGGCGACGTCGAGGAAGAGGGCCGTGATCTGGCTGCTGGTCACGTCGGTCGGGTTCCGCTGGGAGCTGGACGACTGGGCCGGGAAATGTATCTCGGTCACGTGCCCGGCTTCTCGGCTACGGCGGCGTGCGCCCGTGCCGTATCGCGGGGCGAATGCGGGCCGGTGGGCTCTCGTCCGCTGATCGGGCTGCCTTTACCTTGGCGTTCTGCCACCTGCGGTCGGTGCGGGACGCCTCTTCATCTGTGCTCGACTATCTGAACTTCGCGAGACGGCTCTGGGAGTCGCCGGCGGTTCCGTGTCGCGTCACGCTTCAGTCCTGCTCCTCCCGTCCAGTAGGGGCGGATCCCTGAGGATCTCCGGGGTCTGTGTCCGGGCTGGTTCCGGGGCGTTCCCCGATGTCCCGGGCCTGGCTTGTCGCCAGGCTTGAAGCATGTCCCCACTCAAGCGCGCTCTCGTCGTTCTCGGCTCGCTCGTCACCGTCGTGGCACTGGCGATCGGCGGCGGCGTCCTGTGGCTGTGGAACAACGCCAAGGTCAGCACGGTCGGCGAGGAGCAGTTCGACAACGAGCTGTCGATACCTCCGCTCGCGAAGTCCCGCGTGGACAGGGACGGGACCCGCGTCTTCGACCTGCGGATGCAGGCGGGCGAGAAGGACTTCGAGGACGGTCGCAAGACATCCACTTGGGGCTTCAACGGTGACTATCTGGGGCCCACACTGCGCGCGGAGCGCGGTGAGAAGGTTCGCGTGCGGATAAGGAACGGCCTGGATGAGGCGTCGACCGTGCACTGGCACGGCATGCATCTCCCGGCGAAGATGGACGGCGGCCCGCACCAGATGGTCAAGCCTGGCGGGAGTTGGAGTCCGCAGTGGACGGTGGACCAGCCCGCATCGACGCTCTGGTATCACCCGCATCCACACGGCGCGACGGAGGAGCACGTGCAGCGGGGCCTTGCGGGGATGTTCCTCCTCGACGATAAGCAGTCCGCGCGACTCACCCTGCCCAAGAAGTACGGGGTCGATGATCTGCCGGTGATCGTGCAGGACGTGAAGTTCGACGGCGCGAAGTTCGACCACAGTCACGAGATGATGCGCAGTGTCGGCTTCCTGGGCGACCGGACCATGGTCAACGGCACGCTCCGTCCGTATCAGAAGGTCGGCGACGAACTCGTCCGGCTGCGGCTGCTCAACGCCTCGACGGCCCGCACATACGACTTCGGCTTCCCGGACGACCGCTCCTTCTCCCTGGTAGGCACGGACGGCGGCCTCCTGGAACAGCCGGCCCGTATGGAGCGGATACAGCTGTCGCCCGGCGAGCGGGCCGAGATCGTGGTGCGTATGGAGCCGGGTGAGAAGACCGTCCTGCGCAGCTTCCCGCAGGACAACTACGGGGGTTCGTGGGAGCAGCGGTTCAGTGGGGGCGATGACTTCTTCGACGTCCTGGAGTTGCGGGCCGCGAAGCAGCTGCGTGCTTCGGGCGACATTCCGGAGCGGCTGGGTGAGCTGGAGGTGCCTGACGGCAAGAATCCGGCGCGTGGGCGGTTCTTCGATCTGAAGCAGTCCGGGATCAATGGGCGCGCGATGAAGATGGACCGAATAGACGAGACCGTCACGCGGGGTGCGACCGAGACATGGACCGTCCGGAACAGCAACGGCATGCCGCACAACTTCCATGTGCACGACGTTCAGTTCCGGGTGCTCGAGGTGAACGGCGAGGCGCCGCCGCCCGCGCTGCGCGGGGCCAAGGACACGGTGTTCTTGCCGAACGGCACGACGATGAAGCTGGCGATGCGATTCGACGGGCCGGCCGACCCGGACACCCCGTACATGTATCACTGCCATTTGCTGACCCATGAGGACGGCGGAATGATGGGGCAGTTCGTCGTCGTGGACAGGGGCCAGGCGGCCGGCACACCGTCCGCGGGACACGGAGGGCACGGAGGGCACGGTGCACACGGCGGACACGCGGGTGACTAGCCCGAGCCCTGGGGTGTGTGTCTTGCTTCGCGGGTGGTCAGGTCATGGTCCAGTCGCGTAGTTGGCGGGCGATGGCGGCCACGCCGCGGGTGCCGGAGGCGGCGTCGCGTACGAGTTCGGCCGCGGACTTGATGGGGTAGTCCAGGCGGCGTTCGTGGAGCATCAGGTAGGCCTCGGTGGAGTGCCAGGCGAACGCCGCGTTGGAGTGCTCGAGGCAGGGCAGCCGGGCCAGGGTGTGCAGGAGCGCGGCGGCCTTGAGGTTGAGCGAGCCGTAGATGTCGTGCTCCAGGGCGCGGGCGTTGACTCGGCCGATCGCGGCGTACAAGGGGCCCAGGTCGTCGACCTGGGGGTCCCCGTCGAGGAGCTCGGCGGCGTGGAGCAGGAAGGAGACGTCGAGCGGGTGCTGTGGTTCGGGCTGGGTCACGCAGCGTGCCCCTGTGCGGGTGCGTCAAGGTCGCGGCGGGCGGTCTGCTCGGCTGTCCGCTGCTCCGGGGCCGGGTCCAGTTCGCCGAGGTCACGGAAGGCTTCGCCGCTGCGTGCCTGCGAGGCCTGGAACGCGGCCAGGAAGGTCTTTTCGACCGCGGTGGCCCGGTCGACGGCGGCCCTCAGGATGTACTCCTGCAGGCTCACGCCGTCCTGCCTGGCCGCTGCTTCGATCGCCGCGCGCTGTGCCGGGTCGGGGAACCTCAGGTTCAGCGCCTTGGGACTGCTCGTCATGGTACCGATGGTACCAATGGCCCCATGCTGTGGCCAGGCCGGAAGTGTCGGGCGGGAGCGCACTCCTGGCGGGGAGGGTAGGGGACGACCGGGGTGAGCTGGCCGGAGGGCCGTGAGCCCCGCCGGGTGGGGGCTGCCCACGGCTCTCCGCTGCTCAGCCGGAAGGCTCGTCCGGGACCGGCTTTTCCGGGTGGCTTTCCAGGGCGTCGGTTTCGCCGCGCCTGGCGGTGCCTCCCTCGTCTGTTTCAGGGACCTCGGCCGCCTTGGTGTCGTCGTCCGTCTTGGTGTCGTCGTCGGCCTTGCCCACGTCCAGGTCCCAGGCGTCCGGCTCGTCCGTGGCCTGCTGGTCGGGTGGGTCCCTGGGAACGGGTGTGCTGCCGTCCTCGCCGGGGGAGGCCGGTATCCACTCACTCACGATGTCTCCTCCTTGGCCGTTCGGCTCTTGGCCCGAGCAGGTACCCGTGAACGGCTCGACGACACTTCACGGGAGCGGCCGTCTCCGTGTTTCCGCTGCTCAGCTATGGGCACCGGGGTGTGGTCAGGCCGTACGGGAACGTACGGCGTCCCACTCGCCGTCACCGGACCACCGGGCGGACGGCCGATTCCGGAGGTGCCCTCATGCTGAAGGCCATCGCAGATGTATTCCGTGCCATCGGCGGAGCCATCGCCACCGTCGTCACCCTGCCCTTCCGGGCCGTCGCCCGGCTGTTCGGAGGAGCCGCCGACACCGCGCACGGCCGCCACTGAGCTCCGCCCCGGCGGTCATAACCGGGGGTGCGCATTCCTCAACTGTGTTGGCCTGAGGGCGAGTTGAGGGGGTAACGGGAGCTCTATGCATCGAAATCTCTTTGATCCCGAGAATCTCATCCAACCCGCGTCGGCCCCCGGCCTCACGCAGGAGAACGCCATGGCGGTGCGCTACACCGTCAAGGGCGAGGCGCGAGCCCGGCAGGGGACGATGGTCGCCTGGCGGGGCTCGCTGGAGTTCGAGCGGCAGGGCCAGGGCGTGGGCAACTTCCTCAAGCGTGCGGTGACCGGTGAGGGCCTGGCCCTGATGACGGTCAGCGGTGAGGGCGAGGCGTGGTTCGCGTCCGACGCGGCGCACTGTTTCCTCGTCGACGTGGCGGAAGGCCGCGGCCTCACGGTCAACGGCAAGAACGTCCTGTGCTTCGACGCCTCGCTGAACTACGACATCACCACCGTCAAGGGCGCGGGGATGGCGGGCGGCGGCCTGTTCAACTGCACGTTCACCGGCACCGGCCGACTGGCGCTGACCAGTGCGGGTATCCCGCTCGTGCTGCCTGTGACGCCGGACGCGCCCGTGTACGTGGACACAGACGCCGTCGTCGCCTGGAGCCCGCAGCTGCATCCCTCGCTGCACCGTTCGCAGAGCGTCGGCTCGATGGTGAAGGGCGGCTCGGGTGAGGCCGTGCAGCTGAAGCTGGAGGGCGAAGGTATCGCGGTGGTCAATCCCGGCGAACCGAAACCGGTCCCGGCGTCCTGACGACTACGCCGGTCGTCCGCTCCCGGTCGTCTCCTGTCGTTCATCCGCTGCCGGTCGTCCGCTGTCGTTCGTCCGCTATCCCCTGCCGTTCATCCCCCGGCGTCGGGCGACGTGCGGAACACTCCGGTCAGCGGCGCGTGTGCGATCCAGCCAAGTGACTTGTAGAGGCCCTGCCCGTCAACGGTCGCGCCGAGCACCCCGGTCCGGGCGCCCGCGGCGATCGCCGCGTTCGTCAAGGTCTGCATGACCTCGCGCCCCAGGCCCCGGCGACGGTGAGCAGGTGCGGTCTCTATCTGATCGAACACGACGCAGTCGGCGCGGGGACGGCCGGCGACCTGGCCGCGGGCGGCGAAAGCGCCGCCCGGCGCCAGGATGAGGGCGCGGGTGACATCTCCCCCGCTCCACAGGCGTAGTTGGTAGCCGGCGGGGAGGTCCGTCGAGGACGGACGTGGGGCTGCGGACGGATGCAGGGTTGTCGACGGACGCAGAGTCGTCGACATCAGGAAGCCGGGGTCGTCAAAGACCCAGTCGGGCGCGAGCCAGGGGGCGATGGTCTCGGGGGCCATACACACCTTGAGCCAGGTGCCGGGGGCCGTTGCCCGCTCCGCGATCTTGCGGACGAGCGCCTCGTCGGCGTGCGGCAGGACATGCCGGGTCACCTGCTTGGGCAGACCCACGTCGACCGTGAACCCCCAGGGCTCTTCCACCGGCGGCGCGGCCCCGCGCGAGACGACCCAGCCGTCGACCCACGCCCGCACCATCTCCGTATCCATACGACCTCCGCAGGTAATAGGTGTCTATGGATAAGGAACATTACATTGGGCAGCTGCCTGCGCGGGTCCGTCCACCTTCGGGCATGGGCGGGGGCCGGATGCCGTGGCTGGTTTTCTACTTGGTCGTGTGCGTGGGGAAGACCTGGACGTCGGTGTAGGCGCCCTTGATGTCGCCGGCGCTCGCGGGCCAGTCCAGGGTCACGCTGTGGGTCTCGTTCGGGGGCGTCACCTCGATGTTGGTGGGGGACGCGAGGCTTTCGCCGGTGCTGTCGATGTCGTAGGCGAGGTTGAAGACGGCTGCGTCACCGGGCTTGAGGGTGGTGATGCGGGGCTGGGCCTGGCCGCGCTCGATGGGGCTGGAGGTGTTGTCCTCGTCCTTGATGTCGACGCCCGCGAAGCCGGTCGCCGAGCAGGTGGTCGAGCCCCGGTTGATCATCGTGATGTTGATCCGGCCGGAGGTCTCGTCGGGCGCGGCGTCCGTGGCGTCGATGGCCAGGTCCTCCGTCGTGCAGAACTTGACCTTGCCGCTGGTCTGCGTCGTGCCGCTCCCGGCTTCGGTCTTGGTGTCCTCGCCGGAGCCGGACTTCGCGTTGTCGGCCCCCGCGCCGGCCTCCGTGCCGTCGGAGTCCGAGCCGCTCTCCGCCTTGGAGCCGCTGTCCGAGGACGAAGAGGACGAGGAGCCCTTGGAGGACGAGTCCTTCGCCGAGTCGTCGCCGCCGCAGGCGGTGAGCGAGAGGCTGGCGGCGAGACCGAGGGCGGCGATGGCGGCGAGGCGGGTGTGCTTCATGGTGCGTTCCCCCAAGAGGAGTTGTAGCGCGGTGCGTGCGGTCTGAACTATTTGTATCCCGCACCGAGTTACAGGCAGTCCTCCGCGGTGTCTTCGTTCTGTCACAGGCCATTGCCGTGCGATTTGGGTGTTTTGTTGTCAGAGGTCCAGGACCAGGCGGGGTGACTGTGCCCGCGACACGCAGGCGTACATCCGGTCCTCGGGGGCGCCGATGTCGTCCCTGTGTTCGGGGGCGCCGTCCAGGACGGTGATCTCGCAGCTGCCGCAGACCCCTTCGCGGCAGCCGGAGGGGATGGGGTGCCCGGCGAGGGCGAGGGCGTCCAGGAGTGATTCGTCGGCGGGCACGGTGACGGTGGTCCCGGATCGGGCGCAGACCGCCTCGAACGCGGTGTCGGGGCCGAAGGTACGGGCCACCGGCTGGAATCGCTCGGCGCACAGCTGCTCGGCGGGGAACGCCGCATCGGCCGCCGCCAGCATCGCCGCGGGACCGCAGCAGTAGACCAGGGTGTCGGCGTCCAGCGTGGCCGCAAGGGCTTCGAGGTCGGGCCTGCCCTGCCGTGCGGTCTCCACGATCCGCACCCGGTCCCCGTACGAGCGGAGCAGTTCACCGGCGAAGGGCATGGTGTCCGCCGACGGCCCCACGTACAGCAGGGTCGCGGGGAGTTCAGCGGCCGTTGCCGCGCGCAGCATCGGCAGCAGGGGTGTGATTCCGATGCCGCCGGCGAGGAACAGGTATCGCGGTGCCGGGATCAGCGGGAAGTGGTTGCGGGGCAGGGAGACGTCGAGGGTGCGGCCCGGCCGCAGGAACCGGTGGACGTACTCCGAGCCTCCGCGGCTGAGCGCGTCGTGGCGGACGGCCACGCGGTAGGCGTCCCGGTCGGCGGGGTCCCCGCACAACGAGTACTGCCTGGTCAGCCAGTTGGGCAGGGACAGGTCGATGTGGGCGCCCGGGCCCCATGGCGCCAGCTGTCCGGCCGTGGCGCGCAGGGTGAGGGCGACGACGTCCTCGGCGACCGGGTCGATGTGTTCGACGACGGTTTGCTGCATCGGTGATTCCTCTCGGGAGGGTCAGTAGAGCTTCCGGTAGCCCTCTTCGAGGGACTGTTCGAGCAGTGCCGGGTCTACGTCGACACCGAACTGCGCGGCGGCGATCTCACCGAACGACGGCATCCCTTCGGCGAGCGCCTGGCTGGCGGGGTCCCACAGCCGGGAGCGGATCAGCGCGCGCCCGCAGTGGAAGTACGCCTCGGCCACCTCGACGACGATCGCCAACTCCGGCTGCTTGGCCTCGGTGCGCATACGGACCAGCACATCGGGCTCGTCGGTGATGTAGCCGCTGCCGTTGACGCGCAGGACCTCGCGCATGCCGGGTACGAAGAAGCACAGCCCGACGCCGTCGTTCTCGGCGAGATTGCGGAAGGAGTCGGCGATCTTGTTGCCCGGGCGGTCGGGGAGCGCGATGGTGTGCTCGTCGAGCACCTTCACGAAGCCCGGATAGTCGCCGCGAGGCGAGCTGTCGGCGCGGCCGGCCGCGTCCGCCGTGGCCATCGTCAGGAACGGTGAGTGGGCGATGAAGAAGCGGAAGTAGTCGTCGATACGGTCCTTCACCTTCGCCTTGACCATGGCGTCGGGCTGCCCGAGCCGTGCGAGTACCTCCTCCGGGGAGACCCGTCGTGGGCGCGTGAGTGCGTGCGTCATGGCAACTTCCTCCAGCGGGGTTCGGCGTACGGCTGTGGGGTCGGATCCCGGATCGGATGAGGGGTCCGATGCGGGACCGGATGAGGGATCGGATGCAGGTTCTGAACCGCATCGCCGCAGTTCATGGCACTATTGTGAGCAATTACTCAGGTCGTGCGCTACTCGCTTTCACGGCCTCTCGCCGGAGGTGCCATGACGTCCGATCGCCGCGGACTTCAGCCACGTAAACAGCCCCGTCAGGTCCGGGCCGAGCTGACCCGGCAGCGCATCCTCGACGCCGCTGCTCGCGTTTTCGCCGAGTACGGGTATGCGGCGGGGACCACCAACCGGATCGCGGAGCGAGCCCGGGTGTCGATCGGCTCGCTGTACCAGTACTACCCGAACAAGGACGCGATTCTGGTCGAGCTGCTGACCCGGCATCTCGACGCCGGGATAGCCGCCGCCCCGCTGGACCAGGACGAACTGCCGCCAGGGTCAATCGAGGGCATCATGCGCTTCTACGTGCGCGGCGCGATCGAGAACCACCGCGAGGACCCGCAGTTGCTGCGCGTGATGATGGAGCAGGGGCCGCGCGCCCCGGAGTTGCTCGAGCGGATCGCGCAGAGCGAGCGGCAGCGGATCGCCTACGCCCGCAAGCTGCTCCGCAACCACCCGGACGTGCAGGTCGCGGACGTCGGCATTGCCGCCCGGGTTCTCGTCTCCACCGTGGAGATGGTGGTGCACCGGGTGATGGCGGGGCCAGGCCAGGTCGACATCGCGGGGCTCGAGGACGAACTCGTCACCATGCTCACCCTTTATCTGACGGGCGGTCGGCTTAGCTGACGGGCGGTCGGCTTAGCTGACGGGCGGACGCCCCCTACCTTGACGGGCGGGCGCCCCTACCTGCCGGGCAGACGCCCAACCTGACGGGCGGGCGCCGGTCGGCTGCGGTCACACCGTCTTGATCGCGCCTCCGTCGATGATGTGGTCCGCACCGGTGGTGCTGCCGGCGAGAGGCGAGGCGAGGTAGGCGACGAGGGCGGCGACCTCGTCGGGGTTCACCAGCCTGCCGGTGACCATGCCCATGGCGCTGGGGAGTCCGGCCAGGAGCTGTTCCTGTTCCAGGCCCATCGACTTGGCCAGCTCGGCTCCGTAACCCTCGGGGCTCTCCCACATGTCCGTACGGACGGGGCCGGGCGAGACGGTGTTCACGCGCACGCCCTGCGGGCCGAACTCCTCGGCCAGCGCCTTGCCGAACGCAGTGAGTGCGGCCTTGGCGGTGGTGTAGGTGACGGGGCCCGCGTGGGGAGTCCTGGCTCCGTTGGAGGAGATGTTGACGATGGCGCCGCGGCTCTTGGTGAGGTGAGGCAGCGCGGCCCGGCTGGTGCGGACCGAGGCGAGGAAGTTCAACTCGAAGGCGTCGTACCACTGCTGGTCGGTGAAGGTGAGGAAGCCTCCCGTCTGGCTCTCGCCTGCATCACCGCCGCCGACGTTGTTGACCAGGAGGTCCAGGCCGCCGAACTCGGCTTCGGCATGGGCGATGAGCCGGGCCGGGGCGTCGGCTTCCGAAAGGTCCGCGGAGACGCCGATCGCGCCGGTGGCTTTGAGTTCCGGTGTGATCGTCCGCGCTGCGGCCACCACGCGCATGCCCTCACTCACCAGTGCGGAGACGATGCTCAGGCCGATCCCCCGGCTCGCGCCGGTCACTACGGCGGTCTTGTCGGCTAGTTGCAAGTTCATGAGCCACCTATTTTGAGAGAGGGATCTATTACGATGCATTTACCTTATAACTTGCGTCATAAATGTTGCAAGTTGGATTGCGATGAAGACTTTTACGTATCGACTTTGAGAGCACAGAGTACGGCGCGGCCTCGGAGGTCGATCGCGCCTAGGTCTTAAGACCCAGGCGCAGGACTACGTCTTGATCATGCTTGCGCCCGATGCCGGGGCAGTTGGGGACGGCCATGATGCAGGTGAGCGTCAACGACAAGGAGCGCGCGATGTCGTACCCGGAGCACCTGCAGTACCCCGAGCCCCGCTACCACGGCGACAGGGGCGAGGTGAACGCGTCCTTCCGTACGGCCGACACTCCGCCGGACCTCACTTCGCCCGGTGGTGGCTCCACTCACTACCTCGCCACGCACGATTCGACCGGCGGCGAGTTCGGCCTGTACAAGGTGGATCTCGCGGCTCGGTCCGCCGGTGCCAAGGTCCACTTCCACAAGGCGATGTCGGAGTCCTTCTACGTTCTCTCCGGTGAGTTGGAGCTCTTCAACGGCGAGAAGTGGGTGACCGGCCGCGCCGGTGATTTCCTGTACGTGCCCGTCGGCGGCCTGCACGGCTTCAAGAACGTGACGGACGAGCCCATGTCGATGCTCATGCTCTTCTCCCCCGGCGCCCCGCGCGAGGAGTACTTCGAGAAGGTCGCGGAGATATCGCAGCGCGGCAGCGAGGAACTCAAGAACTTCCGGGTGCGGCACGACAGCTACTTCGAGGAGGACTTCGGGCCGGAGGCGGGGTAACCCAGGGGGCGTTCGAGGCGTTCGATTCTTCTGTGTGCGCGATCCTAAGCTCTGCGCCGATTTCGGGGCGGCGGCCGATGCCGTGAGAATTTGAGCCGGGATACGCGGCGGGCGGGCTGAATGTCTGCCGACAGGCTGAGGCAGTCTGAGGTAATGCGAAGCGGCCCCCACCGTCCGGGATTCGATCCGGGCGGTGGGGACCGCTTTGTTAATCGACTAGGCGTGGCCGATGACTTGACCGAGGGCCTGGCCGAGGGGGCAATCAGTCGTCGTCTGATGCCTGGAGCAGCCAGACCAGCCTGTCGCGGTTCTCCTTCGACATCCGCTTGCGGAGTTGCTGGTCGAACCAGAGGGGCTCATCCCACGGGAGCAAGTCCGAGGCGGGCGTCCCGTTCTGATGAGGGACCAGTGTGGCGGTTCCCCCCTTGATCGAGGTGGTGGCCATCTCTTGTTCCGCTGCGGCTGTCTCGGCAGCGGCGGCGGCAACTGGGGCGGTGCTGTTTACCGCGGTAAACCGCTCCGGTGATTCGGCGGAGTCGCTCGGCTCGGGTGCGGGAGGAGTCGCGGGCTGGTTTACCGCGGTAAACCGCTCGCCGTTGGTTGAGCCGGTAGGGGCGGTTGTGGCGGTGGTCGTGGCAGTGGGAGTGGGAGTGGGAGTTGTGGTCGTGGCGGTGGGTGCTTCGGTCTGGGCCGGCTCGGCCGGAGCCGACTCCGCCGGACCCGACTCGGCCGGACCCGTCTCATCCGTCGGCGGCGCGACCCGCTTTCGCGGAGCTGCCTTGGCTTCGGCGCGGCGAGCCAGTTCTTCTTCCCATGCCGCCGCCTGCTCCGGCTTGGGCAGGCCCGCGATCTCACGGGCGACGCGGACAGCGATTTCGCCCGAGCTGACCAAGACCTGGAGCTCCGGCGTCAGCTTGAGCAGCTTGCGCTGCTGGCTGACCCAGCCCTTGGTCTTGCCGTAGTGGGCGGCCACTTGGTCCGCCCCCTTCAGCTCGATGACCATCGTCTCGATGCCGAGGGCACGCTCGATGGGGTCGAGGTCTTCGCGGTCGTTGTTCTCCGACAGGACCGCGTCGAGGAAGTCCGCCCGGCTTGCGGCGACGTTCTCGTCGTGGACGACATTCAGTGTCGTCAGGCCGACGGCCAGGGAAGCGCGATAGCGGCGCTCGCCGTTGGCGATGACGTACGGCTTGTCCCCGACGCTCTCCTCTTCCTCCGGCCACAGCTTGAGGTAACCGGAGCGGGATACGGCGACGGCGGGTTGCAGCTGCCGGTGCTTGAGGATGAGGCCGAACTCCTTCAGGGCCTCATCGGTACCGAAGTTCCGGCGCGGGTTGAAGCGGGTCGGGACCAGCTTCGTCAGCGGCAGAGTGAGCAGCAGCGGATCACTCTGGCCGGGAACATCATCGACCTTGCTGCCGGCCAGGGAGGCCAGACTGGTGCGGCGTCCAGCCATCAGGCGCCACCGCCGTAACCCAGCTCCAGGGCGAGGCGGAAGAAGTCTTCGCGGGCTTCCATGGCTACGCGGTTCTTCGCGTACTGCGTCACGACCTTGCCTTCGACGGAGGCGCGGGTGTGGACCTTGTAGCGCCGGATGACGGTCTTGGTTCGGGGCCAGCCCTGGGCGTCGATGTACGCCTGGGTGTCTTCCAGGTCGGCGGTTCCGTCGCGGGGGTCCCAGTTGTTGACGACGACCTTGAACGGGAGACCGCTGGGCTCGATGACCTTCTGGATGGTGCGGGCGGTGGGGTCGAAGGCGAGGCCTTCGGGGGGCATGGGCACGATCACGTCGTGCGCGTACTTGAGGGCTTCCAGGAGGAGGTTCTCGTCCTGGAGGCTGCCGGGGGTGTCGATGAAGACGTGCATCAACTGGTCGGAGTCCTTGAGGACGTCCGCCGCGACAGCGCCGAGGTTGAGGGTGGTGGTGGTCTTGCCGACGCCACCCTTCTGGTTGGCGATGACGTGGACCTTGGCGCCTGTGTCCTGAAGGACCTTCAGGTTCTCGGGAGCCTCGTGCTCCTGCGAGAAGTCGAAGGGGAGGTCGCTGATTCGGTTCGCCCACCAGACCGTTGAGGCCTGGGGGTCGATGGATACGACGTAGACAGCAGCAGTCATCTGATGCTCCGTATGCTTCCCGTGGGTTCCGGTACTTCGGGCATTGAGCATCTTTCCAGACGAGTGAGGCTCCTCGTACAGCGACACCGGCTTTTGCCCGGATGGTCCAGAGGGATCCCGGTTTACCGCGGTAAACCGGGGTGGGTGAGGGGCGTTGGTGAGACGCGATGGGCTTGAGGGCGGGGGTTGGGTGCGGCTCTGGTTTACCGCGGTAAACCAGCGGCGGGTGCGGATCGAGCAGCGCCGCGGGCTGTGCTCGATGCGACGGCGGGGTGCCTCTCCGGTCTACCGCGGTAAACCGGAGAGGGTGCGGATCGTGCGGTGCCGCGCGACGAGACGACGGGATGAGACGACAGGACGACGGGGCGACGAGAGAGCCCTCTGGTTTACCGCGGTAAACCAGAGGGGGTACGAGCAGCCTGGGTCGGCGGCGGTTTACCGCGGTAAACCGATACCGGAGAACCACAGATGGATGCCCTGTCTGCTCGGTTCCGCAGCAGCAGATAGGCAAGTAGGCGTTGACAATTTGGAATTGTCAACGCCTACTTGCCTCATGACTCTTCCAGACCTGGATGACCTCATCGCGGAAGTCGACAGGCGATGCGACACCGCGCATCGCTCCGGCGGACAAGAACAGCCTGACTGGCTCGCACTGCTGACGGTCGCCGCACAGCTCGCGGGCCAACTGCAGACCCTGTCGGACGACCTTGTCGAGGACTACGTCGAGCACTGCCGGATGCACGGTTCCTCCTGGACGGAGATCGGCACTGCCCTGGGCGTGACCCGGCAAGCTGTCCAACAGCGCTTCCATGCTCCGCACAAGCGCTACAGCCCCGAGGTGATGACCGCCGGACTGCGTGAGGCGATGGTTCACGTGAAGCGGGCAGCGGTGCAGCACCGCAACAACTACATCGGCACCGAGCATCTCCTCTGGGGGCTCACCGCAGAGGACAACAGTGCAACCCGCCTCCTGCGCACGGCAGGGGTCTCCCCCGAGACGGTCCATCAGTCCGTCGGAACCCGGCTGAGCATGGGTGCCTCTCAAGCCGCCGAGCGGATCGCCTGGACTCCGTACTCCCGCAAGGCAATCTCCGTCGCCGAGGCTCGATCCGAGCAGAACGGGTCCGAGCACATCGACTGCGACGACCTCCTCATCGGCCTCTCCCGGGTCGGCCGCGGAGTCGCCGCCGCAGTACTGATCGATGCCGGCTTCGACGCGGCGGCTCTCGACGAGGTGTCCGCTGACGCTCATTGATCGAACCGGGTCCCGAGCTCCGGTCCGAGGCTGTTGGTTTACCGCGGTAAACCAGCGGCCTCGGACCACGGCCCCGGGTGAGGCAGTAGCTCACGGTCGGCCCACCGCATTCGGAGCAATCGTGGCGGCACCGGCCGTCGGGGCGTCGGGGCGTCGGGGCGTCGGCCAGTAGGACGGTCCTAGGACGGCGTCTCCGACCGTTCCCTCACGTGTGCGTTGCGTGTCTCGATGAGCTTGTGCATGTATCGGCTGAGCGCCACCGTCTCCACGGCCGTTCCCAGCAGACCGAATGGTGCCGCGAATTCGATTACGTCGCGCATGACCGTTCCCCCGTGGCCGTCCGGGGCGAAGTGGTGTGTGTGGTGCCATCGCTTGAACGGGCCGGCCACCTGCTCGTCCACGAACATGGCGGGCCGGTCGTAGGCGCTGATGCGTGACGTCATCTTCCATCGCACACCGAAGTGCCGAGCCTCCCAAGTCACCGTCTCACCGAGCTCCATACGTCCGGCGCGGACGCCGCCGATGATCCGTTCCCCGGAGTCGGCCATGGACGCGGTGTGCAGATCGACGTCCAACGACAGGTCGAAGACGGTCGCCGGAGACGCGGCGATGTGGGTGGTGGTCTCGAAACGCTTCATACGCGGATGCTCGCATGCCCGTGGGGGATGGGCCGACGCGGACTTCCGGGCTCTGAGAGCGGAGCCGGAGGCTGAGCAGCGCCGGTCGGCGAGAGGCGACGCGAGCTTAGGATGGCTTACAGCGAAGATTCGAACAGGTCGAACACTGCCCCTTTTCCGCGTGCCTTGTCGACGCCATGCGTCCCCACCCGATCAGCCCCGGCCCATACCTTGTCCGCCTGCGGATACAACGATGGTTGCAACGATGGCTGTTCTTTTGTTGAGTGCTCTCCGGCGGAGTGAACTCACGCCAGGCTCGCTGCTACGTAGCCTGCAATGATAGAAGCAACTTTGAGTACATCTTAGACTGCTTCGTCATCTGCTACTTGCCTTACAACGGCCTCTAATGTGTTAGTTGCAACGATAGATGTATCGATGACTGCTCGGATATGAGCTACGACGTCTGCAACGCTGCAACGTACGTTAGAACGTTCGCTGGCACGAGCGCTGCAACCTACGCTGTCTGCTCTTCCAGAACCAACGCTGTTACTTACGCTAGAGCAATCAAACAAACCAACAAACGAACTAACGATGTTTCTAACTTGCACACGATGTATGTATGCAACTGACTTACTTACGAACCACGCAACGAACGAGCGAACACACGCACGCACGAACCAACCCACGCACACACAAACGATGTGACGCTCATACACACGATCGAGCCATCGACGGAACTAACCATCGAGCGATGGAACAAGCGATGAAACGTACGAGCAGTCCTACTAACGATCTACCGAGCGAGCGGGCACGCGAGCGAACGGTCGAACTGGCCAGCGAGCCCTCGATGGGTCCCGTGCCGCGCCCCGCGCGATAGCACCCGTGCGGATCCGTTCTCAACCGACGCGCGCGTCACACACACCTCGGAGATCCGGTCCTGTTATCGTCATGCCTGATATCCCGTGTCACTAGAGGAACAGAGCGAGCAGGCAAGTCTTAATCTCGGGTGAATCGGTCAAACCGGCTGCTCATCCTCCCGAGACAGACGAGTAGCGGAACTCTAACTTCCGTGTGACACATGTGGGCTGACGAATCAACGGACGCACCAGAGAGAGGCGGGCACGCGATGAAGGTCATCGCCGTGGCGACACAGAAGGGAGGGGTGGGCAAGACCAGCACCACGGTCAACCTTGCTGCGGGCTTGGCCCTGGCGGGTGCGCGCGTGCTGACGGTCGACCTGGACCCTCAGGCGCAGGCCGGAACGGCTGTGGGCGTCAACCTGGCGGGGGAGGAGCAACTGGCCCGTTCGCTGGGCTGGGTGCTTCAGGCCCGGATGCAGGGCATGCGCATGGACCTGTCCAGCCTGTGGTTCGACCGGAGCGAACTCCTGGAGGAATGGGAGGACGCGGGCACCCTGCACCTGTTGGCGTGCGAGGAGTCGACCATGACTGCCGCTCAGGACCTCATCCATAAGAAGGGGTTCCAGTCGACGCCCATCCTGCGCCGCATGCTGATGGAGGTGTCCGACTCCTTCGACTTCGTCGTCGTCGACACCCCTCCTGCCGTTTCCTCCCTGTCCGCCACGGCCCTGGCGGCCGCGGACTACGTCATCACGGTGTGCGTCCCGGAGTACCCGGCCCTGAAGGGCGCTGCGGCGACCCGGGGCACGGTGCGGTACGTCAAGGACCGCACGGGCGGCGAGTGCGAGCCGCAGTACCTGGGGGCGGTCCTGAACCGTTCGAACCCTCCATCGAGGTGGAAAGCTCAGGAAGTCAACATCCGCAACGGAATGCTGGACGCGGACCTGGCGCCGTTCTGCACGGACATCCGTACGGACAACCGGATCAGCGACTCCTTCGCGTACGGGGTGCCGTCCGTGATCCGCTTCGCGAGTCATACCCCCGGCAAGATGTACAGCGAGCTCATGGGCCAGCTCGTGGAGCGCATGGGACAGCCCACGGAGAAGTGGGAGATGCCGGAGCGCATCGAGTTGGAGGCCTCCGGTGGCTGACTCCAAGGGGCGCCCGAAGAAGAAGTTCAAGCCTGCCGGTGCCCAGCTGGTCCAGGGGCTGCTTGCCGGGGCCGACGATGTCGCCAACCGTTCGTGGATCGGCGGGGGACAGGGCACTCCCGATCCCGCCCCGGATTCCGCTCCCGCCGCGCCGGTCGTCGATGAGACGCGGCCCTTCTCGCCGCCGCGTGCTCCGCAACCACGCGGCGGCGAGGTCGTCACACCGCAGGCTGCGGTCTCTGTTGCGGATCCGGCTCCCGCGCCGGTCGATGAGCACGACAGCACGCCCGCGAGGCCCGGCGTCGTATCGGGTGCCCGGCCCAAGAAGGCGTCTCCGGCGAAGAAGCCGGCTGCCTCCGCGGCCTCCCGGGCGGATGCGCCCTCCGCCCATGGGTCGGGGGAGCGGGGGCCCGCGGCGGCGGCATCCGTCGACGAGCGCCCTTCTCGCGACCAGCCGGTCGCGGTGGCACGCCCCCGGCGGCAGCAGGAGATGCCGGGCGGGGCCCATGCGGCCATCCACAGCAGTTTCAGCGACGCCAAGGTGCACGCGGGCACGTGGCGGGCCTTCGGGTTCCGTATCGCGCCCGACATCCTCGCGCTGCTCAAGGAGCGCGTGAATACGGACCGCCGGACCAGCGGAAACCCCCAGCTGGCGATCGGGCATTACCTGGATGCGGCGCTGCGGCTGGTGCCGGGGGAGGTGTCCGAGCTCATCGACATGGCGACCGAGTTCGCGATGGAGCGGATCTGGGACACCGAAAAAACGCAGCCGTCAACCTACCGAGTGGGTCCTGACTCGTACGAGTGGGTTGCGAATCTCAACCTCGCGTTGCAGGAGGCGGACTTCGGCCGTAAGGGCACGCAGGTCATCTCCGCGGTGGTGCAGCGCTACCTCGACATGCTCGACTCCGAGGGGCCGTTGCAGCGGCCAGACAGGCGGCGCAACTCCCCTTAGAGGGCCTGAGATTGGCCTCTGACGACGCCGACGGTGGGGCCGGCCACCCCGATGGGTGCCGGCCCCCCCCGCTATTTTTTATCCCTCAAATACCAACCCACAACTGCCACCAAACCGCGGGGGAAAAAAAACAAAAAAACACC
>NZ_JBNNJZ010000073.1:0-26395 GCF_050270335.1 Streptomyces sp. NPDC059900 | reverse complement strand
CTCCTGGACTACAACCGCGCGGGCATCCCGCTCATCGAGATCGTCACCAAGCCCATCGAGGGCGCGGGCGAGCGGGCTCCCGAGGTCGCCAAGGCGTACGTCGCCGAGCTGCGCGAGGTCATCAAGGCGCTCGCCGTGTCCGAGGCGCGGATGGACAAGGGCCAGATGCGCTGCGACGTGAACCTCTCCCTGCGTCCGCACGGGCGCGAGGAGTTCGGTACGCGCTCGGAGACGAAGAACGTCAACTCGCTCCGTTCCGTGGAGCGTGCGGCGCGCTTCGAGATCCAGCGCCATGCCGCGGTGCTGAACTCGGGCGGCACGATCGTCCAGGAGACCCGTCACTTCCACGAGGAGGACGGCTCCACGACGTCGGGGCGCATCAAGGACAACGCCGAGGACTACCGGTACTTCCCGGAGCCCGACCTGGTCCCCGTGGCCCCGGCCCGTACCTGGGTCGAGGAGCTGCGTGCCGGTCTCCCCGAGATGCCGCGCGTGCGGCGCAACCGGCTCCGTGAGGAGTGGGGCGTCTCGGAGCACGACATGCAGTCGATCCTGAACGCCGGTGCGGTCGACCCGATCGTCGCCACCATCGAGGCGGGCGCCGACTCGGCCGCCGCGCGCAAGTGGTGGATGGGCGAGATGGCCCGCAACGCCAACGAGACGGGCAAGGCCCTCGACGAACTGCCGGTCACCCCGGTGCAGGTCGCCCGGGTCGCGGAGCTCGTCGCCAAGGGCGACCTGAACGACAAGCTGGCGCGCCAGGTCTTCGAGGGTGTCCTCGCGGGCGAGGGCACGCCGGACGAGGTCGTCGAGAAGCGCGGCCTGAAGGTCGTCTCGGACGAGGGCGCGCTGTCCACTGCCGTGGAGGAAGCAATCGACGGCAACCCCGCCATCGCGGACAAGATCCGCAGCGGCAAGGTCGCGGCGGCCGGTGCGCTGGTCGGCGCGGTCATGAAGGCCACCCGGGGCCAGGCCGACGCGGCCCGCGTCAAGGAACTGATCCTGGAGAAGCTGGGCGTGGAGGGCTGACCTCTACGGACCGTACGGGTTCAACGCCGCTTCGCGGCGGATTTTCCCGCCCACCCACCCGATTGCCCCGCGTCATCGGGTGGGTGGGCGGCGCTGTTTCCCCCGCCGAACCACCGCCCCACCCGGGCCACGGAGCGTCCCCCTGAACACCGTCACCGCCGAGGTCCTCTCCGTCGGTCTGCTTCTCGCCGTGCTCGCGTTCGCCGTCATACGGCCCAAGAAGTGGCCGGAGGCCGCTGCCGCGTTGCCCGCCGCCGGGCTTGTCGTGGGGCTCGGGGCCGTCTCGCCGGAGCACGCGCTCGCCGAGGTGCAGAGCCTGCTTCCCGTGGTCGGGTTCCTCGCCGCCGTGCTCGTGCTCGCGCAACTCTGCGCGGACGACGGGCTCTTCGCCGCCGCCGGGGACCTCGTCGCCCGGATCTGCGGCGGGCGGACCAAGGCGCTGCTCGGCGGGGTCTTCGGCGTTGCCGCGGCGATCACCGCCGTGCTCAGCCTCGACGCCACCGTCGTCCTGCTCACCCCGGTCGTCTTCGCCACCGCGGCCCGCGTAGGCGCACGGCCGCGCCCGCACGTCTACGCCACCGCCCACCTGGCCAACTCGGCGTCGCTCCTGCTGCCCGTCTCCAACCTCACCAACCTCCTCGCGCTCACCGCCAGCGGCCTCACCTTCACGCGGTTCGCGCTGCTCATGGCGGTGCCGTGGCTGGTCGCCATCGGCATCGAGTACGCCGCCTTCCGGCGGTACTTCGCCGCCGATCTGGACGCGGGCGCCCTCGAACCCAAGGAGACCGAGCCGACCCCCGTGCCGGTCTTCACCCTGGCCGTCCTCGGGCTCACGCTCGCCGGGTTCGTCGTCACCTCGTTCGCGGGTGCCGAACCCCTGTGGGCAGCTCTTGCGGGAGCGGCGGTGCTCGCGGTCCGTGCCCTGCTGAAGAAACGTACGACCGCCGTCGGAATCGTCCGTTCCGCGAGCCCGCTGTTCTGTCTGTTCGTGCTCGCGCTCGGCATCGTCGTCAAGGCGGTCGTCGACAACGGCCTCGGCTCCGGGATCGAGTGGCTCCTGCCGGACGGCGCCTCGCTGCCCGCGCTGCTCGCGATCGCGGGCCTCGCCGCTGTGCTCGCCAACCTCATCAACAACCTGCCGGCGATCCTGGCCCTGCTGCCCGCCGTCGCGCCCGCCGGGCCCGGCCCGGTCCTCGCCGCCCTTATCGGCGTCAACATCGGCCCGAACCTCACGTACGTCGGCTCGCTCGCCACCCTGCTGTGGCGCCGCATCCTGCACGACCACGGCACCGACGCCGACCTGCGGACGTTCACCGTGCTCGGCGTCCTGACCGTGCCCGCCACGCTCGCGGCGTCCACGGCGGCCCTCTGGGCGGGCCTGCTCGTCGGCCTTTGAACCCGGCGGCACCCGCCCGGCAGTCCGCCCGCACCCGCCCGGCAGCCCGGCATTGTCCGCCGGGTCCATCCGTTCACGCCGACTTTGTCCCCAAGTCTTCACAGGGAAACCAGACTTCACTACCGTCCCGGCCGAGCAGGCTAATGGATCAGCAGAGAACCATTGGCCGTCGACTGGAGGTCGTACGTGTCCCCGGAGATATCACGCAGGCGGCTGATGGCAGTCGGTGGAGGCGCACTCGGTGCCGCCGCCGTCGGATCCTTCCTGCCGCCGTCGCTTCAGCAGGCACTGGCACAGGACCGGCACAAACCCGGCAGTGGCGGACTCGACTCGATCGAGCACGTCGTCATCCTGATGCAGGAGAACCGGTCCTTCGACCACTACTTCGGCGCCCTGCGCGGCGTACGCGGCTTCGGCGACCGCAACGCCGTCCGCATCCCCGGCGGGAAGTCCGTGTTCGAGCAGCCGGCCGGCCTCGGCACCGTCCTGCCCTTCCCCGTCCGCGAGGCCGCTGCCGCACAGAAGAAGGACCTGCAGTACATCGGCGCCCTCGACCACTCCTGGAGCGGCGGCGCCAAGGCCTGGCACGACGGCTGGTCGGACGGCTGGATCACCGCCAAGACCGCCGCCACGATGGCGTACTACACCCGCGACGACATCCCCCTGCACTACGAACTCGCCGACACCTTCACCGTCTGCGACGCCTACCACTCGTCCATCCACACCTCCACCAGCCCCAACCGCAACCACCTGTGGAGCGGCAAGACGGGCTACGAGGCGAACGGCAAGCGGGCCGTCGGCAACGACGCGTACGCCGAGGGCACGCACCCCGGATACGACTGGGGAACGTACGCCGAGCGCCTGGAGAAGGCGGGCGTGAGCTGGCAGACGTACACGGAGTGGGAGAACTTCACCGACAACCAGATCGAGTTCTTCACCACCTTCAAGGCCATCGCCCGCAAGGTCCTCGCCAAGACCGGCCTGACCTACATGGAGGCCTTCTACGCCAAGGTGCGCGACGCCAAGGACGAGGCCGAGCGCGCGAAGCTGCTCGCCACCCTGGAGGAGGGCGTCGCGACCCTCACCAAGGCGGAGAAGTCCCTCTTCGAGCGCGGTCTGCGGCGCGTGCCCACCGGCAAGCTCGCCGAGGAGTTCGCCAAGGACGTCGCGGGCGGCAAGCTGGCCAGGGTCAGCTATCTGGTGCCGTCCGCCCTGGACTCCGAGCACCCCAGCGTCTCCTCGCCCATCCACAGCGCGACCATCGTCTACAAGGTCCTGGACGCCCTCGCCTCGCACCCCGAGGTCTGGCGCCGCACCGCCGTCTTCATCAACTACGACGAGAACGACGGCTTCTTCGACCACGTGCCGCCGCCCGTCCCCGGCGGCGACAGCGCCGAGGAGCAGGAGGAGCGCTGGGAGGGCAAGCCGACCGGCCTCGGCGTGCGCGTCCCCATGCTCGTCGTCTCGCCCTGGACCGTCGGCGGCTACGTCACCTCCGAAGTCTTCGACCACACCTCCGTCGTGCGCTTCCTGGAGAAGTGGACCGGTGTCCGCGAACCCAACATCAGCGCCTGGCGCCGCAAGGTCACCGGCGACCTCACCGGCGCCTTCGACTTCAAGCGCGGCCACCGGCAGCCCGAGGTCGAGCAGCCAGGACCCATCCCGGAGTTCAGCGGCCGCTGGGCCCCGCAGCCGCCCCTGAAGCAGTCCATGCCGGTCCAGGAGCCCGGCACCCGCCGCGCGCGGCCGCTGCCCTACCAGCCCGACGCGTACGTGAAGCCGGGCGAGGACGGCGCCCTCGCGGTGCGGCTGCGCAACGGCGGCCGCTCCAGCGCGCACTTCGCGCTCTATCCGTACGCCGACGAGTTCAAGGCGCCCCAGCACCAGGACGTCGTCCGCGAGGGCTCCTGGACCGTCCCGGTGGCCAAGGACACGTACGACTTCACGATCACGGGGCCGAACGGCTTCCGGCGCGAGTTCGCGGGCGCCAAGGACGGCAAGGCGCAGCTCGCCTCCGCCATCACCCGCTGCGAGATCCACGTGACGCTGGCCAATCGGGGTCGCAAAGAGCTCGTCTTCACGGTCGCGCCGCTCGGATACGTGGACAAGCACGACGTCAGAAAGCGCACGAGGACCGTCCGCGTCAAGGCGGGCAGCAGCCGCACGATCGCCTGGCACACGGACGACGAGCACGGCTGGTACGACGTTCAGGTGACGGCGGCGGGCGAACCTGCTTTCCGGCGCCGCCTGATGGGGCACATAGAGAACGGACGCGCGAGCGTGTCGGGCTGAAGCCCCGGTTCTGAGGGTGTGCGAGGTTCCGACGGGACCTCGCACACCCTTTTGTGAACTTGTGAGGAAAGCCACGAACGGGACCAACGATCTCCAGGTGCTGCCACAGTACTTCTGGCGCATATGTCGTCGCTCAAGCGTTCTTTGCGGGTTGTTCAGTGCATTCAAGACTGTTCCCGATAAAGATCCACGAACCACATCAGGGAGCCGGTCAGTGGCAGCACTCGCACGGTGGTGTGTGAAACACCGCCTTCTGGCAGTACTGCTCTGGCTGGTCGCCCTCGGCGGCACCGCGAGCGCCGCGGCCGTCACCGGATCCGCGTACTCGAACGACTACGACGTGCCGGGCACCGAATCGGGCCGCGCCACCCAGCTCCTGGACGAGGGCTTCGAAGGCCTCGGCGGCGACAGCAACACCGTCGTCTGGCGGACCGAGGCGGGCACGACGGTGCGCGCGGCCGACGTCGAGCAGACGATGACCGACGCCCTCGACCGGATCCAGGGCATGCCCGCGGTGGCCTCCGTCAGCAGCCCGTACGCACAGGGCGGCGCCGCACAGATCAGCGACGACGCCCGCATCGCGTACGCGACCGTCACCTTCCACGAGCAGGCCGACGCCATCGACGCGGCGGACGCACGGGCCCTCGTCGACACCGCGAAGGCCGCGGCATCCGACAGCCTGGACGTCGAGCTCGGCGGCGGCGCCGTCGGCCTCACCGAGTCCAAGAGCGCGAAGACCGCCGAGATCGTCGGGGTCGCCGTGGCCGCCGTCGTGCTCTTCCTCGCCTTCGGCTCGCTCGCCGCGTCGATGCTGCCCATCGCCACGGCCCTGGTGTCGGTCGGCACGGCCTACGCGGGCATCGTGCTCCTCGGGCACCTCATGACCGTCGCGGACTTCGCGCCGATGCTGGGCACCCTGATCGGGCTCGGCGTCGGCATCGACTACGCCCTGTTCATCGTGACCAGACACCGCAAGGGCCTCAAGCAGGGCCTCCCGGTGGCCGTCGCCGCGGAACGCGCGGTCGCCACCACCGGGCGCGCGGTCGTCTTCGCGGGCGCCACCGTGTGCATCGCGCTGCTCGGCATGCTCATCCTGCGGCTCGGCTTCCTCAACGGCGTGGCGATCGCCGGATCGCTGACCGTGCTCCTCACGGTCGCCGCGTCGGTGACCCTGCTCCCCGCACTCCTGTCCTGGATCGGCCCGCGCGCGCTCAGCCGCCGCGAACGGCGCGCGCTCGCCGAGCACGGCCCGGCCCCGGAGGTGCCCACCGGGCTCGCCGCACGCTGGTCCGCGTTCGTCGAGCGGCACCCGAAGCTCCTCGGCGGTGTCGCCGTCGTCGTGATGGCGGTGCTCGCCCTGCCCACGCTCTCCCTGCACCTGGGCACGTCCGACCAGGGCAACAACCCCTCCTCCGCCACCACCAGGCAGGCGTACGACCTGCTCGCGGACGGCTTCGGGCCCGGCGTGAACGGGCCGCTCACCCTCGTCACCCCCGTCGAAGGAGCGGGCGACCGGCTCGCACTGACCAACCTCGCCCCCGCGCTGGAGTCGACCAAGGGCGTCGCCTCCGTCAGCCCCGTGACGTACGACGCCGAGGGCACGACCGCCCGTATCACCGTCGTACCGGCCTCGTCCCCCCAGTCCGAGCGGACCAGCGAGCTCGTCGACCGGCTGCGCGACGACGTGCTGCCAAGGGCCCAGGCCGACACCTCGCTCGACCTGCGGGTCGGCGGCGTCACGGCGAGCTACGACGACTTCGCGGAGATCATCGTCGGCAAGCTGCCGCTCTTCGTGGGCGTGATCATCGGTCTCGGCTGCGTGCTGCTCCTGCTCGCCTTCCGGTCCGTCGGCATCCCGCTGAAGGCCGCCGCGATGAATGTGGCGGCGGTGGCATCGGCCTTCGGGGTCGTCGTCGCGATCTTCCAGTGGGGCTGGGGGAGCGAGCTGCTCGGCCTCGGCTCGGCGGGCCCGATCGAGCCCTTCCTGCCCGTGATCATGGTGTCCGTCCTCTTCGGGCTCTCCATGGACTACCAGGTCTTCCTGGTCAGCCGGATGTACGAGGAGTGGCTGGAGACCGGCGACAACCGGCGGGCCGTCCGCGTCGGACTCGCCGAGACGAGCCGGGTGATCAACTCCGCGGCCGTCATCATGATCTCGGTCTTCCTCGCCTTCGTCCTGAGCGGCGACCGGGTCATCGCGATGTTCGGCATCGGTCTCGCCGCCGCGGTCGCGCTCGACGCGTTCGTCCTGCGCACGCTCTTGGTGCCCGCCCTGATGCACATGCTGGGCGGCGCCAACTGGTGGCTCCCGCGCGGCCTGGACCGCCTGCTGCCGCGCATCAGCATCGAGCCGCCGGAAAGTCGTTCGAGCCAGACCGTCGCGGGTGCGAGGATCCCGGGACAAGGGGATACGGACGGACTGAAGGAGCGGGATGTTCGCGACATCGCTGGGCGAGGACGCTGAGCTGCGGCCCATCGAGCCGTGGCAGGCGCAGGAGTTCCTCGCGCACATCGAGCGGGCGCGGGAGTACACGGGCCCCTGGGTGCCCCTGACCACGCTGGTGACGGACCTCGAATCGGCCCGTGAGCGCCTCCAGGCGTACGCCGACCGGCAGGCCGCCGACACGGGACGCCTCTGCGGCATCTGGCTGGGGGACGTGCTCGTCGGCGGCATCTTCTTCCGGATCTTCGACACGGCCACCGAGAGCTGTGAGCTCGGTGTCTGGCTCGAGCCTTCCGCCGCCGGGCGCGGTCTGATCACCAGGGCGAGCCGGATACTCATCGACTGGGCGGTGGACCAGCGCGGCATGCACCGCGTGGAGTGGATGGCTTCGTCGGCCAACGACCGCAGCATCGCGGTCGCCGAGCGGCTCGGGATGACCAGGGACGGAGTGCTGCGGGAGAGCTTTCCCTGGCAGGGCGTGCGGCACGACATGGAGGTGTGGTCGGTGCTCGCGCCACAGTGGCGCAAGGCGCGCGAGGCCCGTGCGGAGGCGGGCTTCGGGGGCCCGGCGCACGGCGGAGCTTCGCGTTAAGAAACTTCTCAGACTCCGTCCGTACGGTGCGGAGCATGGGAACTAAGACAGAGGACGAAGCCGCGGCCAAGGCGGCCGCGAAGCCCGCAGAGCCGGAGGCCGCGGACACCACGGACGGCACCGGGGCGAAGGCCGTCACGGCGGAGAAGACCACCGATGCCAAGGACGCCGTCCCGGCCGGCCACGCCGATGCCGACGCCGACGCCGCCGCCGACGACGACGCCGATGAGCTCGTCGTCGTCGAAGAGGTCGCTCCGGCCAAGTCCGGCGGCGTGTTCCAGGGCGCCGCGGCCGTCGTCTCCGCCGCCCTCGGTGTGATCGGCCTCTCCGGCGGCTGGCTCGGCACGGTCGCCTCGGCCCGCGCGAACATCGTCGGACAGCTGGAGACCAAGCAGTCGGCGAGCGTCGCCGACCAGATCCAGGCCATGTACGGCGACTCCTGGCAGGTCACGGCGCTGATCGCGGGCGCCTTCGCGCTCGCCGCGCTGGTCGTCGGGTTCATCGTCCTGGTCCGGCCCGCGTTCGGCGCGCCCGACCAGGTGCAGGCCTCGTGGATCAAGTCGGTGGCCTGGGCGGGTGTCGCCCTGGGCGTCATCGGCCTGCTGCTCGCCATCGCCAAGTACTCGGACCTGATCTACGGGCTGCCGTCCGCGAGTTGACGGCAGGCGGGGTACGCGCCGTAAGTACTCAGAGCGCCGGCGGGACTGGATCTCCAGTCCTGCCGGCGCTTTTGTACGTAAGGGGCCTTAGGCGGGCGGCAGGAGCTAAGGCACCCTGCCGCCCGCCTAAGGCCCCCCACCCCCTCAAGATGCGGCACTCTCCCGATGTGCCGACCCCTCCTGGCGGACGAAAGTAGAGGCATCGCAGGACGGGAGCCGCGAACAGCGGATCACGGACGGCGAAGCCGGATTCCGGAGCCGGATTCCGAAGCCAACAGCCGCAGGGCTAAAGCCAGGGAGTTCTCATGTTCGAGTACGAAATGCACCAGCTGCGCGCCGCCGAACTCGCCCGTGAGGCCGACCGCCGCCGCCTCCTGCGGGAGGCCAGGGAGGCCAAGGCGGCCCGCCGCGAGCGCCGTACGGCCCGCCACGAAACCGGAGGGCGGGTGAGTACGGCCCAGCGGAAGCTCCGCTTCACCCGGGCCGCCTGATGGGAACGGCGGCGTCCGCGGGGGCGACCGGGATATCCGCTGCCACCGGGCCCGCACCCTGTGCGATGCTCACCGCTGTGGAGACCAGGTCCGTAAGCCCCGTGTTCGTCGGCCGATCCGACGAACTGGGCGTACTGAACGACGCACTCGCCCGTGCCAGGGGAAGCGCCCCCGGCACGGGCGAGCCGCAGGCGTTGCTGCTCGGCGGCGAGGCGGGCGTCGGCAAGACACGCCTCATCGAGGAGTTCACCGCGGCGGCCCGCGCCGGGGGCGCCGTCGTCGCGCTCGGCGGCTGCGTCGAGATCGGCGCGGAAGGCCTGCCCTTCGCCCCCTTCTCCAGCGCCCTGCGCTCCCTGCGCCGCCAGCTCCCCGAAGAGGTGGACGCGGCCGTCGCCGACCAGGAGGGCGAGCTCGCCCGGCTCCTGCCCGAACTGGGCGAGGCACCGCAGCGCCGCCGGGGCACCGACGCCCAGCACGACGAGGAAGGCATGGCCCGGCTCTTCGAGCTGACCGTCCGCCTCCTGGAGCGGCTCGCCCGCGACCGCCCGGTGATCGTCGCCCTGGAGGACCTGCACTGGGCCGACGCCTCGACCCGCCACCTCCTCTCCTACCTCTTCCGCACCCTGCGCAGCGGCCATCTCGTCGTCGTCGCCACCTACCGCGCCGACGACATCCACCGCCGCCACCCGCTGCGCCCGCTCATCGCCGAACTCGACCGCCTGCGCACCGTGCGCCGCATCGAACTCGCCCGCTTCAGCAAGGGCGAGGTCGCCCGCCAGATGGCCGGGATCCTCAGCGCCGAGCCCGCGCAGTCCCTGGTGGACGACGTCTTCGAGCGCTCGGACGGCAACGCCTTCTTCGTCGAGGAACTCGCGGTCGCCTCGCACGGCGGCAGCTGCGCGAGCCTCACCGATTCCCTGCGCGATCTGCTCCTCGTACGCGTCGAGGAGCTGCCCGAGGACAGCCAGCGGGTGGCCAAGATCGTCGCCGAGGGCGGCTCGACCGTGGAGTACCCGCTGCTCGCCGCGGTCGCCGGGCTCGCGGAGGACCACCTGATCGAGGCGCTGCGGGCTGCCGTCGGCGCCAACATCCTGCTGCCGTCACCCGACGGCGACGGCTACCGCTTCCGGCACTCCCTGGTGCGCGAAGCCGTCGGCGACGACCTGCTGCCCGGCGAACGCTCCCGGATCAGCCGCCGCTTCGCCACGGTCCTCGAAGCCGATCCCTCCCTGGTCCCCGACGACCAGCGCGCCACCCGCCTCGCCAGTTACTGGTACCACGCGCACGACGCGGCGAAGGCGCTCCCCGCAGTCCTGCGGGCATCCGTCGAGGCCCGCCGCCGTTACGCGTACTCCGAGCAACTGCGTCTCCTCGAACGGGCCATGGAGCTGTGGGACGGCGCCCCCGAAGACGTACGCCTCGAACTGCGCCCCCTCGACTACGCCGAGGTCTATCCCCCCTGCGGCCACGAAGAAGCCCCGCTGAACTACCTCGACCTCATGGCGGAGGCCGCCGTCGCCGGACGCCTCTGCGGTGAGCGCGAGCGCGCCCTGAAGATCACCAAGCGTGCGCTGCGCGAGCTGGAGGACGGACACGACCCGCTGCGCGCCGCCTGGTTCTGGCTCCAGCGCTCCCGGCTGATCTCGTCGCTCGCCCGCGGTGACGGCTGGGCGGAGATCGCCACCGCGCAGGAACTGGTCCGCGGCCTCCCGCCGTCCGAGGTGCACGCCGAGGTGCTCACCAACGTCGCCTCCTGGGGCATGCTCCACAATCCCGGCGAGGAGACGCTGGCCGCCGCCCAGCGCGCCGTCGAGTACGCCCGGATGGTCAAGGCCGAGGAGACCGAACTCAACGCCCGGCTCATCCTCGGCGGCCTCCTGGTCGACGCGGGCGACGTCGAGCACGGATTCGCGGAGATGTACGCGGTCAGGGACCGGTGCGTGGCGCCGCCCGGCCTGGTCTCCCGTATCCCGCACATCCACGTCAACCTGCCCTCCGCGCTCGAAGGCGCGGGCCGCTCCCTGGAGTCCTTGCAGGTCAGCGACCAGGGCCTGGCACTCTGTCGCAAGTACGGGCTCACGGACACCGAGAGCTGGATCCAGGTCAACAAGGCGGAGACCCTGGTGTCCCTCGGCCGGTGGGACGAGGCGGTCGACGCCTCCGAGGCGGCCCGCCGCGGCGCGCTGAGCGTCAAGACGCGGGGCAACGCGGCCGTGCAGCTCGCCGCAGTCGCCCTCGGCCGTGGCGACCGGGCCGAAGCCGCCGCCCGGCTGACCGCGGCCCACGGCTACCACGGCACGCACGACCTCATGCCGCAGTACACCCTGCCCATGATCACCGCCGCCCTCGGCATCGCGGCGGCCGACCCCGACCGCGCGGCCGGTGTCGCAGCCGCGCGCGCCGAACTCGAACAGGCCCTGGCCAAGGGCTTCCCGCCCGGCACCCAGCGCTACACCTGGCCCCTGCTGCGCACCGCCGCGACCTCCGAAGCCGACGCGCGCGGCCTGCCCGCCGCTGAACCCGGCAGGCCCGAGGTCATCGACAGCATCCGGCGAGCCGCCAGGAGCCTCCCGTCGTCCGTGCCGGTCTGGGGCGCCCACGAGAAGTGGGTACGCGCCGAACTGCTGCGCGCCGAGGACCGCGACACCCCCGCCGACTGGTCCGCCGCTGTCACCGCCTTCGAACCCCTCGACCGCCCCTACGACCTCGCCCGCACCCGCCTGCGCCTGGCCGAATCCCTCCTCGCGACCGCCGCGGGAACGGGCGCCGAAGCGGATCGTGAGCGCGCCGCCGGGCTGCTGCGCCAGGCAGGCGAGAGTGCCGGGCGCCTGGGTGCCCGGCCGCTCGCCGAAGCCGTCACGGAGCTCGCCCGCCGGGCCCGCCTCTCCCTGAACACCGGGGGCAGCGGCGGCACCGGCGACACCGGGGGCTCCGGTGGCACCGGGGGCGCCCACCTCACCCCCGTCGATCCCGCCGAGGCGCTCGGCCTCACCAGCCGGGAGCGGGACGTGCTCCGCCGCGTCGCCGCGGGCCGCAGCAACCGCCAGATCGCCGAGGAGCTCTTCATCTCCCCGAAGACGGCGAGCGTCCACGTCTCCAACATCCTCGCCAAGCTGGGCGTCGCCGGGCGGGGCGAGGCGGCGGCCCTGGCCCACCGCCTGCGCCTCTTCCCTGCCGAGCGCGCCCGGCCCACCGGCTGACCTGCGCTTTTTCACCCCCGGTGGCTTTCGCGGGCTCTCGCTTACGCTGGATGAGAGGAACTCGGCCGCCAGGAGGCGCAGTGTTCAACCCGATCGAGCTTTTCCAGCCGGGCCGCAAACACACGGACGACGAGCAGAAGCGGCTCGAACTGAGCCGGGTCGACGTGGCCGACGGCGACCCCGGCCGCGGCCCGATAGACCTCACTTCCGGCAAGGTGGTCGTGCGGGTGCCGCAGCAGGCGAAGCCGGAACAGCGGGCGAAGCCGGAAGCCGAGCCGGACGCCGCGGAGGAGAAGCCCGCGCCCGGGGCGGACGCCGCGGAGCAAAAGCCCGATCCCGGGGCGGACGCGGGGCCCGAGCGGTTGCCCGGGAAGTAGCCCCTCCGCCCTACTTCACCGTCACCTCAAGGATCTTGTCGTCCCCCTTTTCCGGGGTGCCGCGGGAGTCCGTCTCGCTCGTCACCAGCCACAGCTTGTCGCCGCCCGCCGCGACGACCGTACGCAAACGGCCGTGCTGCTCCTTCAAGAACGACTGGGGCTCCGCAGTGCCGTCCACGCCGCGCACCGGAATGCGCCACAGACGCTCGCCGCGCAGGCCCGCCATCCACACCGAGCCCTCCGCGTAGGCGATGCCGCTGGGCGAGGCCTCCGAGGTCTTCCACTGGGCCACCGGGTCGTGGAAGCCGTCCTCGTGGCCCTTGCCCTCCACCTCCGGCCAGCCGTAGTTGTCGCCGGCCTTGATCTCGTTCAGTTCGTCCCAGGTGTCCTGGCCGAATTCCGCCGCCCAGAGCCGCTTCTCCTCGTCCCAGGCCAGGCCTTGCACGTTGCGGTGGCCGTACGAGTAGACGGGGGAGTCGTCGAAGGGATTGCCGGGGGCCGGGTCGCCGTCCGGGGTCAGGCGCAGGATCTTGCCGCCGAGCGACTTCTTGTCCTGGGCCAGGCCCGTGTCACCCGTCTCGCCCGTGCCCGCGTACAGCATCTTGTCCGGGCCGAACGCGATCCGGCCGCCATTGTGGATGGAACCCTTGGGGATGCCCTTGAAGACCGTGTCGGGTGCGCCCAACTGCTGGCCGGCCGGCTTCTTCTCGTCGTACAGCATGCGGGCGATGCGGTTGTCCGACTCGGTGGTGAAGTACGCGTAGACCATGTGGTCCGAGGCGTACGAAGGGGAGAGCGCCAGGCCCATCAGGCCGCCCTCGCCGGCGGGGGAGACGCCGGGGACCGAGCCCAGTGCGGTCTTCTTGCCCGTCTTGCCGTCGACGCGGGTGATGGTCCCCTCGTCGCGCGAGGACACCAGCAGGTCGCCGTCCGGGAGCGGTGCGAGGCCCCACGGTGACTTCAGGTTCTCGGTCAGGGTCTTCGTGACCTTCGCCGAGCCCTTCTCCGCAGGGGCGTCGCCGGCGCGCGGCTTCCCCGTGGAGGTGCCCGACGGCGCGGGGCTCGACTCGGCGCTCTTTCCGTTGTCCGGCGTGTCCGAGCCACCGGACGAACAACCGGCCGTGAGTACGAGGGCGGCGGCAGCCAATGCGGCTGTTACAGCGGGTCGTTGCACGATCAGGTTCCCTTCGACGCAGCGCTTCTACTGTTCATACACCGCTCGGTCCCCACAGGTTCCCCACCCGGCGTCACCGACGCGCGAACGTCAGTCCCACGAGCCGAGGGCCGACGGCAGCGCCTCGATCTCCGCCAGATCCGCCCCGGTCAGCCGCACCGACGCCGCCCCCGCGTTCTGCACCGCCCAGCGCTCCCGCTTGGCCCCGGGGATCGGCACCACGTCACGGCCCTGCGCGAGCACCCACGCGAGCGCCACCTGCGCCACGGTCGCCCCGTGCCGCTCGGCCACCCGGCGCAGGCCCACGACGAGCGGCTGGTTGGCGGCCATCATCTCGGCGGTGAAACGGGGATGCCGGGCCCGCACGTCGTCCGGCTCGAAGCCCTGCCCCGGCGTCAGCGTCCCGGTGAGGAAACCGTTCCCCAGCGGCATCGCCGCCAGAAAGCCGACCCCGCGCGCCGCACACCACGGCAGCAGCGTCTCCAGGGCCTCCCGCGACCACACCGACAACTCGGCCTCCACCGCACTGACCGGAAAGACCTGCTGGACCCGCTCCAGCTGCCGCACCGTCCCCTCGTGCAGCCCCCTGCCCTCGCGCCGCGAGGCACGGGCCCCCACCGCGCACAGCCCGAGCGCCCGCACCTTCCCCGCGGCGACGAGCTCGGCCATCGCGCCCCAGGTCTCCTCGACGGGCACCTCGGGATCGGCGCGGTGCAGCTGGTACAGGTCGATCGTCTCGGTCTGGAGCCGCCGCAGCGAGGCGTCGCAGGCCCGCTTCACATAGGCGGGGCGGCCGTTGGCGACGATGTGCTGCTCGCCCACCAGGAGCCCGCACTTGGTGGACACGAAGGCCTCGGACCGCCGCTCCTTCAGCGCCCGCCCCACGAGCAGCTCGTTGGTGAAAGGCCCGTACATGTCCGCCGTGTCGAGCAGCGTCGAGCCCGCGTCGAGCGCGGCGTGCACGGTGCGCAGCGACTCCTCGCCCCGCTGCCGCGAGCCGGTGTACGCCCAGCTCATGGGCATGCAGCCGAGCCCGACCGCACCCACCCCGAGCGCTGCCGCGCCGATCGTCCTGCGGTCCACCTGGCCGTGCCCTCCCGCTTCATGTCAGAGCGGCCCCCAACGTAACCTCTGCCGCCCCTCGCGTGGCGTTCGGCCTCCGCGCATTAGCCTCCTGACCATGACGACAGACGTATGGCTCCCCTATGCCGCGGACGAGATCGAAGGCCTGCCCCCGGCAGCCGGTGCCGGGCTCAACTACCGCCACTGGGACGGTGGCCCGGAATTCCCCGCGGACCCGGCCGACTGCGTGTTCTACGTGGTGCCGTACATGAAGGGCGCGCAGACCTCCGTACGACCGCTGCCCGGCATGACGTCCGTACGCGCCGTACAGACCCTCACCGCGGGCATCGACCACGTGCAGTCCGGGCTCAAGTACCTCGCGCCCGGCGTGCAGTTGTGCAACGCCAAGGGGGTGCACGAGGCCAGCACCGCCGAGCTGGCGCTTGCCCTGGTCCTCGCGTCCCTGCGCGGCATCCCGCGGTTCGTGGAAGGGCAGCGGCAGGAGGAGTGGCGGTCCGGGTTCTATCCGGCGCTCGCCGACAAGTCCGTGCTGATCGTGGGCTACGGATCGATCGGTTCCGCCATCGAGGACCGGCTTGTCCCCTTCGAGTGCGCGCGGGTGGCGCGCGTCGCGCGCTCCGCCCGTGCCACGGAGCGCGGCCCCGTGCACCCGCTCGCCGAATTGCCGGCGCTGCTGCCCGGCGCCGATGTGGTCATCCTCTCCACGCCCCTCACGGACACCACGCGTGGCCTGGTGAACGCCGACTTCCTGGCCCGCATGAAGGACGGCGCCCTGCTGGTGAACGTCGCGCGCGGCCCCGTCGTCGACACCAAGGCGCTTCTGGCCGAACTGGAGAACGGCCGGATCACCGCTGCCCTCGATGTCACCGAGCCGGAACCGCTGCCCGCAGGTCATCCCCTGTGGCACGCTCCTGGAGTGCTCATCAGCCCGCACGTGGGCGGATCGACGTCCGCCTTCCTGCCGCGCGCCAAACGCCTGCTCGCCGCGCAGTTGACCCGTTACGCCGCCGGGGAACCCCTCGGGAACGTCGTACTGACGACGGGGTCCTGACGACCGGGTAGCGCACGAAGCCGCAATCGGCCAGGGATCGTTCGAGCACGCTGCGCACTCGCGCGTGCGCGCCGTGTGTCCGCATCACCGTCTGCCGTTACGGAGCGTACAGAACCTATGTCCCTGAGTGACGAGACTGGTGTATCGTCCCGACAGGGGATGCGCCGTGGACCCTTTCGGCGCCGGGGAAGAGGCATCAGACGCTAGGGGGGCGACGGGCGATGTACGGCCAATGGGCGAACGAACCGACGCAGCCAGGCTGCCGACGGCGACCCTCACGGGCGCCGGCCCGCAGCCGGACGCGCGATGGTCACGCACACGCAATCCCGGGGCCGACCCGTCACGGGAGGCTGACGGGTGCAGGGGTGGTTCGGACCAGGGCGGCCCGGTGAGCACCCGTCCGTCACCCGCCACCGCCGTGGAGGGCGGCGGCGGTCTGGCGGCACCGATGCACCCCGGAGCACCCATGTCCCGGCGCCCCGCCCCCGGCGGCGGAGTGAGCCTGGCCTCGCAGATCGCGCTCCTCGTCGTCTGCGGCGGATATGCCACCGGAGCCGCCCTCGGCTGGGGTTCGACCCGGGCCGCCCTGATCATGGGCGACTTCGGTCTGAGCATCGCCGCCGCGGCGGCCGCGGTCTCCTGCTTCCGCTACTCCCGCACCCGTCGCAGCCGCTTTCGACCCGCCTGGCTGCTCTTCGCGCTCTCCTCCGCGATGGCGGCCCTGGGCAACGGCGTATGGGGCTGGTACGAAGTCGTTCTCGAGCAGCCGGTGCCCAGTCCGGGCCTCGCCGACCTGTTCTTCCTCTGCTTCGCGCCGCCCGCCATCATCGGCCTCCTCGTGCTCGCCAAGCGCCCGGTGACCAAGGCCGGTTGGGTCTGCCTGGCGCTCGACGCCTGGCTCATCGGCGGCTCGCTGCTCACGCTCTCCTGGAGCCTGGCGCTCGCGCACACGGCACAGTTCGAGGGCCAGAGCGTCGCGCACGCCGCGCTCTCGCTCGCCTATCCGCTCCTCGACATCGCGCTGGTCAGCATGGTGCTCGCCCTGCACTTCAGACGGTCCTCCGCCAATCGCACGGCGGTGAACACGGCGATCGGCGCCCTCGCGCTGACCGTCATGTGCGACGCGATGTTCACCTCACCGCTGCTGCACGCCAGTTACCGCTCGGGGCAGATGCTGGACGCGGGCTGGTTCGCCGGATCACTGCTCCTGGCGTACGCCCCCTGGGCCGTGCCCTGGCACAAGCACCCGGACGACGCGCAGCCCCGGCGCGAGGAGGGGGACGGCGCCCCCAAGGGCGTGCGGGCCGCACCCACCCGGCCGATCGCCGGATCCATCGCCGCGCTCACGCCGTATCTGGCCGCCGCCGTCTGCACGCTGGGGATTCTCTACAACGTGCTCAGCGGCCGCAGCGTGGACGAAGTCGTGCTCTTCACCGCGGGCACGGTCGTGCTCGCCCTCGTGGTGCGCCAGGGCATCATGCTCCTGGACAACATCACCCTCACCCAGGAACTGGCCCAGAAGGAGAACCACTTCCGCTCCCTGGTGCAGGGTTCGAGCGACGTGATCATGATCGCCGCTCCGAACGGCATACTCCACTACGTGAGCCCGGCCGCCTCCGGGGTCTACGGCCGCGATGCCGAAGACCTCATGGGATCCGAACTGGCCTCGCTCATGCACCCCGAGGACCTGGGCCGCGTGGTGCACGAGGTCCGCAGATTCCTCACCGCGAACCCCGTCGAAGAGCCCACGACCCGCATCGAGTGCCGCTTCAAGTCCGGCGACGGCGACTGGCTGAACGTGGAGTCCACGGTCAACCGCCACCAGGGCGGCCTCATCTTCAACAGCCGTGACGTCACCGAACGGGTCCGCCTCCAGGCTCAGTTACAGCACAACGCCGAGCACGACCCGCTCACCGACCTGCCCAACCGCGCCCTGTTCACCCGCAGGGTCGGTCAGGCGCTCACCGGCCGCAGAGTCACCGACCGGGGCACGGCCGTGCTCTTCATCGACCTGGACGGCTTCAAGGCGGTCAACGACACCATCGGCCATCAAGCGGGGGACGAGCTGCTGATCCAGGCGGCCCGCCGCCTTCAGGAGGCCGTCAGGTCCGGGGATTGCGCGGCCCGGCTTGGCGGCGACGAATTCGCCGCGCTGATCGTGGGTGACGGCACCCGCGACCAGGCCGCACGCGAGCAGCACATCTACGAACTCGCCGACCGTCTCAGAATCGCCCTCTCCCAGCCCTACGCGATCGGCGGCAACGACGTCCGCGTGGCGGCGTCCATCGGCGTGGCCTTCGCCGAACCGGGCATCGGAGCAGGCGAGTTGCTGCGCAACGCCGACCTCGCGATGTACCGCGCCAAAGCCGCGGGCAAAGGCCGCGTAGAGCTGTACGCCCCGCAGATGCAGGCCGACGTCGTCCGCAAGGCCGAGCTGGCGTCACGGCTGCGCACCGCGCTGCACGACGGCGAGTTCGCCCTGCTCCACCAGCCGGTGGTCTCCCTGGACGACGGGCGCATCACGTCCGTGGCCGCCCAGGCGCGCTGGCGCTCGGCGCAGGGCATCCTCTTCACGCCCGCCGAGTTCCTGCGCGTGGCCGACGCCTCGGACGCCCAGGAGAGCGCCCGCACGGCCGAGCTGGGCCGCTGGATGATGGAGGAAGCCGTCCAGCAGGCCGCGGAGCGGGGCCGCAGGGGGCACGCGACGCCCGTGGCCGTCCGGATCGGCGCGAGGCGCCTCCTGGACCGCTCCATGCCGCTCGGCTCCATCGAGGCACTCCTGACGCGGTACGGCCTGCCCTCCGGGGCGCTCATCATCGAGCTGGCCGACAGTGACCCCCGCGTCCCGCTCGACGATCTGGAGCGCCGCCTCACCGCGCTGCGCAGGCTCGGCGTGCGCATCGCCCTGGACGGCTTCGGCAGCGGCTATGCGGCCATCACCGCACTGCGGCGGCTGCCCGTCGACGTACTGAAACTGGACCGGAGTCTGGTCGAGGGCGTCGTCGAGTCCGCGCGGCTGCACAAGATCACCGCCGGTCTGCTGCGCATCGCCACCGATCTGGGGCTGCGCTCGGTGGCCGACGGCGTCGACCGGCCGGAGCAGGTCATCGCCCTGCGCGCGATGGGCTGCACGCACGGACAGGGCATGGCGTTCTCCGGGCCGCTCGACGAGTACCGCCTGCGCCGCGCGCTTTCGCTCGGCGAGTATCCGGTGCCGCTCGGGCCCGTGGAGCCCGTTCTCGCGGGCGCTCCTCCGGTGGGATTCGGGGGAGGTGTCGAGTCTTTCCTCCGCTCACATAATGAGACCCCCGTCCCACCTACTTGACAGGCACAGTGCGCCGGGGAGAGGGTCAATGCCATGCGCACCCGAATTCTCGTACTTGGAAAGCGCGTCGGCTGAAGCTGGGACTCACCGGTCCGACGACCGGAATCCCGCAACCGCTCCGACGCGCTCCCCTCGCTTGCCTCACGGCACGAGGGGTTTTTTGTTGCACAGGCACCTGCCAAATCACCGCAAAAACCCCGCAAAAACCCTCAGCTTCGAGAAGAGAATGCCGATGACCGAGCAGGCCACCGGGGCCCACCATCCGCAGCCGCGGCCCCGATCCTCAGGACAGCCGTCCGCCCCCGTCGAGCACGTCACGGGTGCGCAGTCCCTCATTCGTTCTCTCGAGGAAGTCGGGGCCGACACGGTATTCGGCATTCCCGGCGGTGCCATCCTTCCCGCGTACGACCCGATGATGGACTCCACCCGCGTCCGTCACGTCCTGGTCCGCCACGAGCAGGGCGCGGGACACGCGGCCACCGGATACGCGCAGGCCACCGGCAAGGTCGGCGTCTGCATGGCGACCAGCGGCCCCGGTGCGACCAACCTCGTCACGCCGATCGCCGACGCCCACATGGACTCGGTGCCCATGGTCGCGATCACCGGCCAGGTGGCCTCCAAGGCGATCGGCACGGACGCCTTCCAGGAAGCGGACATCGTCGGCATCACGATGCCGATCACCAAGCACAACTTCCTGGTCACCAAGGCCGAGGACATCCCGGCGACGATCGCGGAGGCCTTCCACATCGCCTCCACCGGCCGCCCGGGCCCCGTCCTGGTCGACATTGCCAAGGACGCACTCCAGGCGCAGACCACCTTCCAGTGGCCGCCCACCCAGGACCTGCCCGGCTACCGCCCGGTGACCAAGCCGCACGCCAAGCAGATCCGCGAGGCCGCGAAGCTGATCACCGCCGCGAAGCGGCCCGTCCTCTACGTCGGCGGCGGCGTCATCAAGGCCCACGCCACCGCCGAGCTGAAGGTCCTCGCAGAACTCACCGGAGCGCCCGTCACCACCACACTGATGGCGCTCGGCGCATTCCCCGACAGTCACGAGCTGCACGTGGGAATGCCGGGCATGCACGGAGCGGTCACCGCCGTCACCGCGTTGCAGAAGGCCGACCTGATCGTCGCCCTCGGAGCCCGCTTCGACGACCGCGTCACCGGCAAGCTGGACAGCTTCGCGCCCTTCGCGAAGATCGTCCACGCCGACATCGACCCGGCCGAGATCGGCAAGAACCGCGCCGCCGACGTGCCGATCGTCGGAGACGCCCGCGAGGTCATCGCGGACCTGATCCAGGCGGTCCAGGCCGAGCACACCGCGGGCGAGCGCGGCGACTACACCGCATGGTGGGCCGACCTCAACCGCTGGCGCGACACCTACCCCCTCGGCTACACCCAGCCCGACGACGGTTCGCTCTCCCCGCAGCACGTCATCGAGCGCGTCGGGCAGCTCGCCCCGGAGGGCACGATCTTCGCCGCGGGCGTCGGCCAGCACCAGATGTGGGCCGCCCACTTCATCGAGTACGAGAAGCCCGCCACCTGGCTCAACTCCGGCGGCGCGGGAACGATGGGGTACGCGGTCCCGGCCGCCATGGGCGCCAAGGCCGGTCAGCCCGACCGCACGGTCTGGGCGATCGACGGCGACGGCTGCTTCCAGATGACCAATCAGGAACTGACCACCTGCGCCCTGAACAACATCCCGATCAAGGTCGCCATCATCAACAACGGCGCCCTCGGCATGGTCCGCCAGTGGCAGACGCTGTTCTACAACCAGCGCTACTCCAACACCGTGCTGCACAGCGGTCCCGAGGACATCGGCCCCAACAAGGGCACCCGCGTCCCGGACTTCGTGAAGCTGTCGGAGGCCATGGGCTGCGTGGCGCTGCGCTGCGAGCGCCCCGAGGACCTCGACAAGGTCATCGCCGAGGCCAACGCCATCAACGACCGCCCCGTCGTGGTCGACTTCATCGTCCACGAGGACGCCCAGGTGTGGCCGATGGTCGCCGCCGGCACCTCGAACGACGAAGTCATGGCCGCCCGCGGGGTCCGCCCCGACTTCGGCGACAACGAAGACGACTGAGACCGAGAGCGAAAGAGAGACCACGAGTCATGTCCACCAAGCACACGCTCTCCGTCCTGGTCGAGAACAAGCCCGGTGTCCTCGCCCGGATCACCGCCCTGTTCTCCCGCCGCGGCTTCAACATCGACTCCCTGGCCGTGGGCGTCACCGAGCACCCCGACATCTCACGCATCACCATCGTCGTGAACGTCGAGGACCTGCCGCTCGAACAGGTCACCAAACAGCTCAACAAGCTCGTCAACGTCCTGAAGATCGTCGAACTGGAGCCGGCCGCCGCCGTGGGCCGCGAACTGGTCCTGGCCAAGGTCCGCGCCGACAACGAGACGCGCTCGCAGATCGTCGAGATCGTCCAGCTGTTCCGCGCCAAGACCGTGGACGTCTCGCCCGAGGCGGTCACCATCGAGGCCACAGGCTCCAGCGACAAGCTGGAGGCGATGCTCAAGATGCTGGAACCCTTCGGCATCAAGGAGCTCGTCCAGTCCGGCACCATCGCCATCGGCCGCGGCTCCCGCTCCATCACGGACCGCAGCCTCCGGGCGCTCGACCGCTCGGCCTGACCAAGCCGGACCGAGCCGTCGGTCGCGCCCGTATGGCGAGACCTGAAAACTTTCTTCCCCCGCCCGCCGTACGGTGGGTCGCAACACCGCACACATAGGAGATTTCCAGTGGCCGAGCTGTTCTACGACGACGACGCCGACCTGTCCATCATCCAGGGCCGCAAGGTCGCGGTCATCGGATACGGCAGCCAGGGCCACGCCCACGCGCTGTCGCTCCGTGACTCGGGTGTCGACGTCCGCGTCGGTCTGCACGAGGGCTCCAAGTCCAAGGCCAAGGCCGAGGAGCAGGGCCTGCGCGTGGTGACTCCCTCGGAGGCCGCCGCCGAGGCCGACGTCATCATGATCCTGGTCCCGGACCCGATCCAGGCCCAGGTCTACGAGGAGTCCATCAAGGACAACCTCAAGGACGGCGACGCGCTGTTCTTCGGTCACGGCCTGAACATCCGCTTCGGCTTCATCAAGGCCCCCGAGGGCGTCGACGTCTGCATGGTCGCCCCCAAGGGCCCGGGCCACCTGGTCCGCCGCCAGTACGAGGAGGGCCGCGGCGTTCCGTGTATCGCGGCCGTCGAGCAGGACGCGACCGGCAAGGGCTTCGCGCTGGCTCTCTCGTACGCCAAGGGCATCGGCGGCACGCGTGCGGGCGTCATCAAGACGACCTTCACCGAGGAGACCGAGACCGACCTGTTCGGCGAGCAGGCCGTGCTCTGCGGTGGCACCGCGGCGCTGGTCAAGGCGGGCTTCGAGACGCTGACCGAGGCCGGCTACCAGCCGGAGATCGCGTACTTCGAGTGCCTGCACGAGCTCAAGCTCATCGTGGACCTCATGTACGAGGGCGGCCTGGAGAAGATGCGCTGGTCGATCTCCGAGACCGCCGAGTGGGGCGACTACGTCACCGGCCCGCGGATCATCACGGACGCCACCAAGGCCGAGATGAAGAAGGTCCTCGCCGAGATCCAGGACGGCACCTTCGCCAAGCAGTGGATGGACGAGTACCACGGCGGTCTGAAGAAGTACAACGAGTACAAGACCCAGGACGAGAACCACCTCCTGGAGACCACCGGCAAGGAGCTCCGCAAGCTCATGTCGTGGGTGAACGAAGAGGCGTGAGCCGCAGGGCGTGAGGGCCGGGACCGCAGTCCCGGCCCTCTTGTCCATCCCCGGAGGGACAGCGGACGATCTCGTTGTCCACCCCGTCCAGCCACGGACGGGTGATCCTTCCACCGAGGCGTAAGACACCCGTCAGGACGCCACTAGACTGCTTTCAACTTTCGCGTCGGGCCCACAGCGTCGCGCGTCTTCCACGCGGCTAAGCGACACCGCATGCGGCCGTCGGGACGGCCGTCCGCATTGGACTTGTGAGGACTCACGTGAGCACTGCTGCCACCGCCAAACCGGTCGTACTCATCGCTGAAGAGCTGTCGCCCGCAACTGTCGACGCCTTGGGCCCGGACTTCGAGATCCGTCAGTGCAACGGAGCGGACCGCGCCGAGTTGCTGCCCGCCATCGCCGACGTCGACGCCATTCTGGTCCGCTCCGCGACCAAGGTCGACGCCGAGGCGATCGCGGCCGCCAAGAAGCTGAAGGTCGTCGCCCGCGCGGGCGTGGGCCTGGACAACGTGGACGTGTCCGCCGCCACCAAGGCCGGCGTCATGGTGGTGAACGCCCCCACCTCGAACATCGTCACCGCCGCCGAGCTCGCCTGTGGCCTGCTCATCGCCACCGCCCGCAACATCCCCCAGGGCAGCCAGGCCCTGAAGGCCGGCGAGTGGAAGCGCTCCAAGTACACGGGCGTCGAGCTCGCCGAGAAGACCCTCGGTGTCGTCGGCCTCGGCCGCATCGGCGCGCTCGTCGCGCAGCGCATGAGCGCCTTCGGCATGAAGGTCGTCGCCTACGACCCCTACGTACAGCCCGCGCGCGCCGCGCAGATGGGCGTCAAGGTCCTTTCCCTCGACGAGCTGCTCGAGGTCTCCGACTTCATCACCGTGCACCTGCCCAAGACCCCCGAGACGGTCGGTCTGATCGGCGACGAGGCCCTGCACAAGGTGAAGCCCGCCGTCCGCATCGTGAACGCCGCGCGCGGCGGGATCGTCGACGAGGAGGCGCTGTACTCCGCGCTGAAGGAAGGCCGCGTCGCGGGCGCCGGTCTGGACGTGTACGCGAAGGAGCCCTGCACGGACTCCCCGCTCTTCCAGTTCGACCAGGTCGTCTGCACCCCGCACCTCGGTGCCTCCACGGACGAGGCGCAGGAGAAGGCCGGTATCGCCGTCGCCAAGTCGGTGCGCCTGGCCCTCGCCGGTGAGCTCGTGCCGGACGCCGTGAACGTGCAGGGCGGTGTCATCGCCGAGGACGTGCGTCCCGGTCTGCCGCTCGCCGAGAAGCTCGGCCGGATCTTCACCGCGCTCGTCGGCGAGGTCGCCGCGCGGCTCGACGTCGAGGTGTACGGCGAGATCACCCAGCACGACGTGAAGGTGCTCGAACTCTCCGCCCTCAAGGGCGTGTTCGAGGACGTGGTCGACGAGACCGTGTCGTACGTGAACGCGCCTCTCTTCGCCCAGGAGCGCGGCGTCGAGGTCCGCCTCACCACGAGCTCGGAGTCCCCGGACCACCGCAACGTGGTCACCGTGCGCGGCACGCTGACCGGCGGCGAAGAGGTCTCGGTGTCCGGCACGCTTGCCGGCCCCAAGCACCTCCAGAAGATCGTCGCCATCGGCGAGTACGACGTGGACCTCGCGCTCGCCGACCACATGGTCGTCCTGCGGTACGCGGACCGTCCCGGTGTCGTCGGCACCGTCGGCCGCGTCCTCGGTGAGGGCGGCATCAACATCGGCGGTATGCAGGTCGCCCGTGCGGACGTGGGCGGCGAGGCGCTCGCCGTGCTCACCGTCGACGACTCGGTGCCGCAGTCGGTCCTCAACGAACTGGCCGCGGAGATCGGTGCGGAGTCCGCTCGCGCGGTGAACCTCACGGACTAGGTGCCCCGCGTCTCGGTTGCCGGTCATCACCGGCTCCGCCGGGTTCGTCCTCAAACGCCGGACGGGCTGGAATCCTCCAGCCGGTCCGGCGTTTCGGCTGTCCGGACCTGCCTCAGTGTCGTCGCCGACAGCGCCGCCGCGAGGAGCAGCACCGCGGCCCCCGCGATCGCCGCGGCATGCATGCCGCCGGTGAAGGCCTCGCGAGCCGCCTCGGTCAGTGCGGAGGCCGCCTTGTCCGGCAGGTGGCCGGCCACCGCGAGCGCGCCGCCCAGAGTTTCGCGGGCCTCGGCCGGGGCCGCGTCCGGGATGTCGTTCCGGTAGACCGCGTTGCCGATCGAGCCGAGCAGTGCCATGCCGAGGGCGCCGCCGAACTCCTGGCCCGTCTCCAGGAGGGAGGAGGCCGAGCCCGCCTTGTCCGCCGGGGCCGAGCCGAGGGCCAGGTCGGTGAGCTGCGATCCGATGATCACCGCGCCGCAGGCGAGGAGAGCGGCCGAGGCGAGGACGGTCCACAGCGCGTCGGTGCCGGTCAGGGTCAGCAGGCCGAACCCGCTCGCCGAGACGACGAAGCCGGTGGCCACGACGGAGGCGCGGTTCACCCCGCGCTGCACGAGGGCCGTGGCGACGGGCGCGGCGAAGCCGATGGGGACCGAGGGCAACAGGGCCCACAGCGCGGCTTCGAGCGCGCTCTTGCCGAGCACCGACTGCAGATACTGCGTGGTGAAGTACGCCGAGCCCATCATCGCCAGGGACGCGACCAGGTTCAGCAGGACGGCCGGGGCGAACCCACGGCCACGGAACAGCGCCGGGGATATCAGCGGTGACGCTGTCGTGCGCTGGCGGTGCACGAAGAGGGCGGTGAAGACGAGGCCGGCGGCGAGCGAGGCGACGTACGCGGGTTCGAGGCCCTCGGCGGCGATCTCCTTGAGGCCGTAGACGACGGGCAGCACCGCGGCCATGGACAGAGGGACGCTCAGCAGGTCGAAGCGGCCCGGCTCCGGGTCCCTGGACTCCGGGATGAGGACCGGCGCGAGGAGCAGGAGCAGCACCATCGCGGGCAGGTTGACCAGGAAGACCGAGCCCCACCAGAAGTGCTCGACGAGGACGCCGCTCATCACCGAGCCGAGCGCGATGCCGGCGACCATCACGCCGGACCAGATGCCGATGGCCTTCGCGCGCTGCCCCGCGTCGCGGAACATCGTGCGGACCAGGGCCATCGTGGACGGCATCAGGGTCGCGCCGCCGATGCCGAGCACCGCGCGGGCCGCGATGAGCAGTTCGGCGCTGCCCGCGTAGGCGGCGGTGAGGGAGGCCGCGCCGAAGGCGAGGGCGCCGGACATGAGCAGCTTGCGGCGGCCGATGCGGTCGCCGAGCGAGCCCATCGTCATCAGGAGCCCCGCGAGCACGAACGCGTAGATGTCGAAGATCCACAGCTGCTGGGTGCCGCTGGGCTCCAGGTCGGCGCTGATCGCGGGGACCGCGAAGTAGAGGACGGAGACGTCCATCGAGACCAGGAGCAGCGGCAGCATCAGGACCGCGAGCGCGGTCCATTCCTTGCGGCCCGCACGCTCCGGGATCGCCCAATTCGTCTTTTCGTGCGTGGAGTTCGTCATGGGCAGGACTGTACGAGCGTCTTAAACGCTTGTCTAGTACGACTGTGTAATACGTCCGTATGGG
>NZ_JBNNJZ010000072.1:0-26437 GCF_050270335.1 Streptomyces sp. NPDC059900 | reverse complement strand
CACCCCTGCCGATCGTCAGGTCCTCACCCCCAAAGCTCTCCCACCCACCCACACGACTGCCCCACAGCACCACCTGCTGCCCGCAGCGACGGACGTCGGCGGCAGAAACGCACCCCCGGGGAAGGGAGCCCGCCCCCCACGCCCCCGCACCCGGCATCGAGACGCGAGGGGACGTGTCGGTATTTCCGCCCGGAGCACGGCAAGCACCACTCCCCAGCCGAAGCAACAAGACGGCGCCCACCCGATGGCGAGGACGGACATACCGACGCGGCCCCGCACCCACCCACGAAGCACGGCCGCAGCACGCACGACGACCCGCAGCCGGAAGCGCTCGCGAGGGGACGCGTCGGTATTTCCGCCCGGAGCACGGTTCGCAACACTCCGGCACCGAAGCAACCAGACGGCGCCCACCCGATGGCGAGGACGGACATACCGACGCGGCCCCGCACCCACCCACGGACCAGCACCGCAGCACGCCCCGCCCACTCGCAGCCGAAACACCCCGCCCACTCGCAGCCGAAACGCCACGCCAATCAGCCCACCCCCCACCGGGCGAAACCGAGCCGAGAAGGCCCCGCCTGGCCCGGCGTCCGGTGGCCACATGGCAGGATCGTCATGCCATGACTGCGCCCACGAAGCCCATGCCGCCCATGCCCGTGCCCATGTCAGACACTCCAGAGCCCGCCGGCGAGGCCCTGCACAGTTCCGTCATCGCCTGGTTCGACGCGAACGCCCGCGACCTGCCGTGGCGTCGGACCGACGCCGGGCCCTGGGGCGTGATGGTCAGTGAGTTCATGCTGCAGCAGACGCCGGTCAGCCGCGTCCTGCCCGTGTACGAGCAGTGGATCGCCCGCTGGCCCCGCCCCGCCGACCTCGCCAAGGAAGCCCCCGGCGAAGCAGTCCGCGCCTGGGGACGCCTCGGCTACCCCCGCCGCGCCCTGCGGCTGCACGGCGCCGCCGTCGCCATAACGGAACGGCACGGCGGCGACGTACCCGCCAAGCACGCGCAGCTGCTCGCGCTGCCCGGCATCGGCGAGTACACCGCCGCGGCCGTGGCGTCGTTCGCGTACGGGCAGCGGCACGCCGTGCTCGACACCAACGTGCGCCGCGTCTTCGCGCGCGCCGTCACCGGCGTCCAGTACCCCCCGAACGCCACCACCGCCGCCGAGCGCAAGCTCGCCCGCGCTCTCCTCCCCGAGGACGAGCACACCGCGTCCCGCTGGGCCGCCGCGTCCATGGAACTCGGCGCCCTCGTCTGCACCGCCAAGAACGAGAACTGCGCCCGCTGCCCCATCGCGCAGCAGTGCGCGTGGCAGGCGGCGGGGAAACCGGCGCACCAGGGGCCGGCCCGCCGTGGCCAGACGTACGCGGGCACGGACCGCCAGGTCCGCGGCAAGCTGCTCGCGGTGCTCCGGGAGGCCGTGGCGCCCGTACCGCAGGCGACCCTCGACCGGGTGTGGGACGAGCCGGTGCAGCGGGCCCGCGCGCTTGACGGGCTTGTCGCGGACGGGCTCGTCGAGCCGCTCCCCGAGGGGCTCTACCGCCTCCCCCTGACCTGAGAAGGCGTCAGAAGACCTCAGAGGACCGCAGAAGGAACCGAGAAGCGCCCGGCTTTACGTCCCGCCTACTTCTGTTACACAACCGACGGAAGGCCGTGCGCCCTCCGCTGGCTGCTCCGCACAGCCTCGTGACAACGCCTCCGTAGCTTCATATCCGTACCGCACAAGCGGTGGTCGGTGAACGGAGGCGGTTAGGTATGGCGCACGGTGAGGTGCTCGAGTTCGAAGAGTACGTCCGCACTCGGCAGGACGCCCTGCTGCGCAGTGCCCGGCGCCTGGTCCCCGACCCCGTCGACGCCCAGGACCTGCTCCAGACCGCGCTCGTGCGGACGTACGGCCGCTGGGACGGCATAGCCGACAAGCGGCTCGCGGACGCCTATCTGCGCCGCGTCATGATCAACACGCGTACGGAGTGGTGGCGGGCCCGCAAGCTCGAAGAGGTCCCCACCGAGCAGCTGCCCGACGCGTCCGTGGAAGACTCCACGGAACAGCACGCGGACCGCGCCCTCCTGATGGACATCATGAAGGTGCTCGCTCCCAAGCAGCGCAGCGTCGTCGTGCTGCGACACTGGGAGCAGATGTCCACAGAGGAGACGGCCGCGGCACTCGGCATGTCCGCGGGAACGGTCAAGAGCACCCTGCACCGGGCGCTCGCCCGGCTCCGCCAGGAGCTGGAGAGCCGGGACCGCGATGAGCCCGCCACCGGCGCGCTCGAACGTGAGGAGCGGGAGCGTTGCGCGGCCTAAGCCCCCGGGCTGGCAGGACGATGCGGGCGGGGAGTGCGGCAGGGGTCGCGCTCGCCGCCATCGGCCTTTTGCTCACCGCCTGCTCGACCGGCGGCTCCGGCGCCAGGGACGAGGGCCCCGGCAACCGGGGCGAGACGGTGATGACCCCGTCGGCGTCCCCCACGCCCTCCGAGGCGTCCGCGCCCTCGCCGCCGTCCACCGCCGAAGCGGTGAAGCTCGTCAAGGACGACCCGAAGGTGAGCCAGGCGGTCAAGCGCGACCTGAAGCCCTGCGTCGCCGACGAGTACCCGGTCGACGTCTCGTACGGCAACCTGACCGGAGGATCCGCGTCCGATGTCGTCGTGAACATCATGACCTGCGGCGATGCGGTCGGCACCAGCACCTTCGTGTATCGCACCGAGGGCAAGAAGTACGAGAATGTCTTCCAGGACGAGGAGCCACCCGTCTACGCGGAGATCGACCGGGGCGACCTGGTGATCACCAAGCAGCTGTACGCGGAGGATGATCCGGTGTCGTATCCCTCGGGCGAGGTCGTCATCACGTACGAGTGGGCGGCGAACCACTTCAGGGAGACGGACCGCATCCGCAATCACTACAGCAGCGCGGCGGGCAGCGATGCCCCCGCTCCCACGGAGAACTGAGAGAACTGGAAGCCCCCGATGGCAGAGCACACCCATGTCCTGTTCGTCGAGGATGACGACGTCATCCGCGAGGCGACGCAGCTCGCGCTCGAACGGGACGGGTTCGTCGTCACCGCGATGCCCGACGGCCTGCAGGGCCTGGAGGCGTTCCGCGCGAACCGCCCGGACATCGCGCTGCTCGACGTGATGGTGCCGGGCCTCGACGGCGTCTCGCTGTGCCGCCGCATCCGCGACGAGTCGACGGTCCCGGTGATCATGCTCTCGGCGCGTGCGGACTCCATCGACGTCGTACTCGGCCTGGAGGCGGGGGCCGACGACTACGTGACCAAGCCCTTCGACGGCGCCGTCCTGGTGGCCAGGATCCGCGCCGTGCTGCGCCGTTTCGGGCACGCGAGCGGTCCCGAGTCGGGGGCGCCCGCCGCCGGTGAGGGCGGCTCGCCGGACGGCGGTGTCCTGCACTTCGGCGATCTGGAGATCGACACGGAGGGCATGGAGGTCCGCAAGGACGGCGCGACGGTGGCCCTTACCCCGACCGAGATGCGCCTGCTGCTCGAATTCTCGTCCGCGCCCGGCACGGTGCTCTCCCGCGACAAGCTTCTGGAGCGCGTGTGGGACTACGGCTGGGGCGGCGACACCCGCGTCGTGGACGTCCATGTGCAGCGTCTTCGTACGAAGGTCGGCCAGGACCGCATCGAGACGGTCCGCGGCTTCGGCTACAAGCTCAAGGCGTGAGCCGGCGGCATGGCTGAACTGAACGGCACGGCCGGGCTGCCGGGCCCTGCCGACCTGAACGGCGCACCCCGGGGGGCGTATATGAGCAGAGGCAAGGTGGCCGCGCTGCGCGCCCGCCTCCGCGCGGCGTTCGGCCCCCGGCTGCGCACCGGCGTGCGCTGGAAGATCAGCGCGGCGATCGCGCTCGTGGGGGCGCTCGTCGCGATCGCGCTGAGCCTGGTCGTGCACAACGCGGCGCGCGTATCGATGCTCGACAACGCGCGCGACGTGCAGGACGAGCGGATCCTCTACGCCCAGCGGATCTACGAGACGTCCGGGCGCACGTCGCAGTTCGGCATGAAGATCGACGATCCGGAGATGCCCAAGGAACTCCTCGCCAAGGTCCTCGCGGGGCGCCGTGCGACCTACGTCGAGGAGCACGACGGCGGGGTGCCTGACATCTGGGCGGCGGTGCCGCTGAGCGACGGCCACATCCTGTCGCTGCACACCCGCTTCACCGACCGCAGCGCCACCGTCATGAAGGACCTCGACCAGGCCCTGGTCATCGGCTCCATCTCGGTGGTCTTCGGCGGCTGCGCGCTCGGCGTGCTGATCGGCGGCCAGCTCTCGCGGCGCCTGCGCAAGGCGGCGACCGCGGCGCGGGAGGTGGCCAGGGGGCAGACGGACGTCAGCGTACGAGATGCCATCGGCGGTGTCGTACGCGATGAGACCGATGACCTGGCGCGCTCGGTGGACGCGATGGCGGACGCGCTCAAGCAGCGTCTCGAAGCCGAGCGGCGGGTGACGGCCGACATCGCGCACGAGTTGCGTACGCCGGTGACGGGGCTGCTCACCGCGGCCGAGTTGCTGCCGCCCGGCCGCCCGACGGAGCTGGTCAGGGACCGGGCGCAGGCGATGCGCACGCTCGTCGAGGACGTACTGGAAGTGGCCCGTCTGGACAGCGCGGCCGAGCGTGCCGAGTTGCAGGATCTGATGCTCGGCGAGTTCGTGACGCGGCGGATCGCGGCGCTGAACTCGGAGGTGAGCGTGACGGTGGTGCACGAGTCGGAGGTCACCACCGACCCGCGCCGCCTCGAGCGCATCCTGGGCAACCTCCTCGCCAACGCGGCCAAGCACGGCAAACCGCCGGTCGAGGTCAGTGTCGAGGGCCGCGTGGTGCGGGTCCGCGACCACGGGCCGGGCTTCCCCGCGGGTCTCCTCGCGGAGGGGCCGAGCCGTTTCCGTACCGGCAGCACGGACCGCGCGGGCGTCGGCCACGGCCTGGGTCTGACGATCGCCGCGGGCCAGGCGCGGGTGCTCGGCGCCCGGCTCACGTTCCGCAACGTGGCGCCCGCGGGGGCGGGACCCGACGACCCGGCGGAGGGCGCGGTGGCGGTCCTCTGGCTCCCGGAACACGCCCCGACGAACACGGGCAGCTTCCCGATGCTGCAACTCCCGAAGAAGTACCAGTAACGCTGCAACTCCCGAAGAAGTACCAGTAACCGCCGCCTCCGTCACGGGGTGCCTTGCGGAAGGCCTGCCCGTGCCCGTCGTGGGCAGGCGTTCCGCACTGCTGTTTCCGTTGTGGGCAGGCGTTCCGCAGGGCGGAACGGGTGGGCACAACACCGAAGCCGCGGAGCACGGGACAGACAGGGCGGCAGCACCAACGGCAACGGGCCCCCGGCACCAGAAGGTGCCGGGGGCCCGTTGAGCCGGGGAAGCAGGACCGCAGGTCAGACGGCCTCTGCAACCGCGTCCCGCGGCCCGGGCGCGGCGTCCCCAGCCGCATCCCCGGCAGTCTTGTCCCCCTCAGGAGCGGAGGGCGAGGAGTCCTTGGGCCCGGCCCCCCGCAGGGGAACCTCCCGGACGAACAGCGCGGCGACAAGCGCGGCGAGCCCGATGACCGCCCCCAGCAGGAACGCCGAGTGCGTACCGGCGGACACCGCGTGCTGATAGGCGTCCCGCACCGGCGCAGCCAGCTTCGAAAGACTGTCCGCGTCCAGCTGCGCCGACTGCTCGGTGACCTTGCCGCCGAGCTGCCCGGCGCGCTCGGACATCGTGTCCTCGACCCGGCTGTTGAAGAGCGCGCCCATGATCGCGACGCCGAACGAGGAGCCGAGCGTACGGAAGAGCGTGGCCGAGGACGACGCGACGCCCATGTCCTTCATCTCGACGCTGTTCTGCGCCACCAGCATGGTGATCTGCATCAGGCAGCCCATGCCCGCGCCGAGCACCGCCATGTAGAGGCCCGAGGTGAACCGCGTGGTGTCCGTGTCCATCTGCGAGAGCAGGAACAGCCCGACGACCATCAGTACGGTGCCGGCGATCGGGAAGATCTTGTACTTGCCGGTCGAGGTGGTGAACCGTCCCGAGAAGAACGAGACGACCATCATCGAGAGCAGCATCGGCAGGAGCAGAAGGCCGGAGTTGGTGGCCGAAGCGCCCTGCACGGCCTGCTGGTAGAGCGGCAGGAACAGCATCGCGCCGAACATCACGAACCCGGTGAGGAAGCCGATCACCGACATCAGCGTGAAGTTGAGGCTGCGGAAGATGTGCAGCGGCAGAATCGGTTCGGCGGCCTTCTTCTGCACGATGACGAAGCCGATGAGCGCCACGACGCCGATCGCGATGAGCTCCATGATCACGGTCGAGCCCCAGGCGTACTCCGTACCGCCCCACGTGGTGACGAGCACGAGCGAGCTGATGCCCACGGTGAGCAGCGCCGCACCGAGGTAGTCGATGCGTCCCTTCGCCTTCTTCTTCGGCAGGTGCAGGACCGCGGTGACCATGGCGAGCGCGACGACGCCGAGCGGCAGGTTGATGTAGAAGGCCCAGCGCCAGCCGAGGTGGTCGGTGATGGTGCCGCCGACGAGCGGTCCGCCGATCATGGCGACCGCCATGACGCCGGTCATCATGCCCATGTACTTGCCGCGCTCCCGCGGCGTGACGAGCTCACCGATGATCGCCATGACGCCGACCATCAGACCGCCGGCGCCGAGTCCCTGTACGGCACGGAAGCCGATCAGCTGGCCCATGTCCTGCGCCATTCCGCTGAGCACGGAACCGAGCAGGAAGATCACTATGGAGGTGAGGAAGACGCCCTTGCGCCCGTACATGTCGCCGAGCTTGCCCCAGATGGGGGTCGAGGCCGCGGTCGCCAGCATGTAGGCGGTGACGACCCACGACAGGTGCTCGATGCCGCCGAGGTCGCCGACGATCGTCGGCATCGCGGGGCTCACGATCATGTTGTCGAGCATCGCGAGCAGGATGGTGACCATCAGCGCCATCATCACGACGCGCACGCTGCGCGACTGCGGCGCTTCCTTCTCCGTCCCGGCAGGTTTCGCCTGCTCCCCCGGCTGTATCTCTGTCTCGGCCATGTTCCCCACTCCCCGGTTACCCACTTCGTGCTCCTACTTACTTGCCGACCGGCAAGTTGACTACACTGAGGGAAAGTAGACCCCTAACTAGCCGGGCGTCAAGTAAGTAAAGTCGGGTCCAAGGATTCGAGTCGAGGGAGTCGAGGAGCAAGACATGGTCACGGGCAAGCAGCAGCGCCGCGGGGACACCCGCCAGCGCATCCAGGACGTGGCCCTCGAACTCTTCGCCGAGCAGGGGTACGAGAAGACGTCACTGCGCGAGATCGCGGAGCGTCTGGAGGTCACGAAGGCGGCGCTCTACTACCACTTCAAGACCAAAGAAGACATCCTGACCAGCATCTTCGAGGACATGACCAGGCCCATCGACGAGCTGATGGAGTGGGGCAAGGAGCAGCCGCGCACGCTGGAGACCAAGCGGACGATCCTGACCCGCTACAGCGAGATCCTCAAGGACGCGGCCCCGCTCTTCCGCTTCATGCAGGAGAACCAGGCGACGATGCGGGACCTGAAGACGGGCGAGACCTTCAAGGACCGCATGATCGGCCTGCTCGACATCCTCAGGGAGCCGGGTACGCCGATGACGACGCAGGTGCGCTGCTTCAGCGCGCTGTTCACGATGCACGGCGGGATGTTCGTGCTCAAGGACGTCGAAGGCGACCCCGAGGAGAAGCGCAAGGCCATCCTCGAGGTCGCCATCGATCTGGTGACACAGGCGCACGAAGGCGCCTGAGGGCTACAGCTTCTGGGTCAGACGCTGACGCCGTTGGAGCGCAGGAACGCGACCGGGTCGACCGCCGAGCCGTAGTTCGGGGTCGTACGGATCTCGAAGTGCAGGTGCGGGCCGCTGGAGTTGCCGGTGTTGCCGGAGGCGGCGATGTGCTGGCCCGTGCCGACGGTCTGGCCGACGCGTACGTCGATCTTCGACAGGTGCGCGTACTGCGAGAACGTGCCGTTGTCGTGCTTGATCACGATGGCGTTGCCGTACGCGGGGCCGTCACCGGCGCCGTTGCCGCCGGCCTTGACGACGGTGCCGTTGTGCACGGCCTCGACGGAGGTGCCGATGGACACGGCGAAGTCCTGGCCGGAGTGCTTGCTGGACCACATGTTGCCGCCGAGCCCGAAGGACGCGGAGAGGGTGTACTTGTCGACCGGGTCCTGCCAGCCGGCGGCCTTCTTGGCGGCGGCCTGCTTGGCCTTGGCCGCGGCCTGCTTCGCCTTGCCGGCGGCCTTGGCCTGCGCGTCGGCCTGAGCCGAGACCGAGTTCGCGGAGACGCCGGGCAGCGCGCCGCCCTTGGCGTCGGCGGCAGCGGCGATGCCGGTGCCGAGAACGGCCGAGGCGCCGAGCCCGGCGGCGGCGACGGTGACGACGGCCGTCCGCGTACGGAGCAGGGACAGGCCGGACTGGGTGGACGTGGCGCGCTTCGACATGGCGGATGACCTCCGGGATGGGGAGCGTGTACGTGACACCGCCGCTGTCGCTGCGTGGCTGTCGCTGCGTGGCACGTGGGACTGGGACACAAAGGGACCCGGCACACGCTTCGCTGCGTTTCCGCCGGGGCCCCACCTTGGTAACCCGCCCCCCGGCCGCTGCTCAAACACCCCATCTACTACCTAAAGCCGTAGCAAACCGCCCCTCTTTCGACCTCTTGACACCGACAAATCCCGACAATTCTCCCTTCAACTACTTGCCGGAATTGCTGCTCGGAACCGGGTTTAACCCCACTTCGAAAGGGCATCTTCGGCCCCCACTGGCACGTCCGGCGAACGACACCCGCCGACGCACCCAAGGTCCCGGGGGTTGCGTGCCGAAGGTCCCGACACCCCCTCCACGCGCCCCCACTATTCCGCCTAGTACCGGACATAACGCCTGTGCGTCATGTCACCGGCCCCCGAGATCAACAACCTGTGGAATGTGACCGGCGCTACGCTGCGGCGCATGGATCCCGCGGTCATTGGCACCCGCCTCGCCTCCGGCGCCGTAGCCCCTCTGATCAAGAAGCTGTTCGTACGGGAGGGGCCGGGCGCGGGGCTGGTGGACAAGCCGGTGCGGCTTGCGGGCCTCATTTCTTTCCGGGGCGAGAAGCGGACCCTCACGGAGCGAGATGTGCGGCGCCTCGCGGGGGAGCTGGTTGCGGGCTCCCTTTCCTCGCCGGGCGAACCTCCCTTCCCGCCCGACGAGGCGGACGCGGTCACGGACGCCTTGGCCCGCGCGCTCCTGACCCTCGGCGACCTCGACATGGACGACGTCCAGGCCGTCCGCCTCGGCCACCGGAAGCTGGCCCGCTCCCTCATCTACAGCGCGTCGTCCGCCGGCCTCTCCGCCGACGCCGCCTTCTTCCTCGACTCGATCACCGAGTGGGCCTGTCTGCACATCCTGCAGTTCTTCACGCAGCGCTCCACCTTCGTCGCGGCAACACTCGTCGACCAGAGCCGGAACCAGGACGAGCTCATCGCGAAAGTCGACGAGCTACTCGCCCGCACTCCGCGCCAGGGGGCTCAGGATGCGGCCTTCGAGCGTCGATACCTCGCGTACGTCGCGAAGAAGCACGGGAAGCTGACGATCTACGGGATCGATCTGGCGAATTCATCGGGGCGGTGGCCGCTGGACGCGGCGTACATGTCGCTGGAGGCGACGGAGCGAGCGGACCGGTACCCATCGGCTGACCGGGAGATCGCCGACGTCCTGGCCAGGACGAGCCCCCGGATCGCGCAGTGGGCGGACCAGGGCACCGAGCCTGCCCCGACTCCCCGCCCCGCCGACCGCGCGCTGGCAGACCACGACCGCGTGCTCCTGCGCGGCGAGGCGGGCTCCGGCAAGACGACGCTGGTGCAGTGGCTGGCGGTGAGTGCCGCGCGCTCGGCCCCGGACGAGGACCGCATGACGTACCTCTACGACCACATCCCCTACGTCCTCCCCCTGCGCACGCTCACCCGCCACGGCGAGCGCCTGCCCGCCCCCAAGGACTTCCTCTCCGCGGTCGACTGCCCGCTGGCCGGTACGCAGCCCGGCGGCTGGGAGTCCCGTGTCCTGACGGCGGGGCGAGCCCTGGTCCTGGTCGACGGCATCGACGAGATCCCCGACGCCGAGCGCTCCCGCACCCGCGTGTGGCTGCGCGACCTGATCGACGCCTATCCCGGCAACCGCTGGCTGGTCACGTCCCGTCCCTCGGCCGTGCGCGAGGACTGGCTCTCCGAGGAGGACTTCACCGAACTCACGCTCTCCCCGATGAGCCGGGAGGACGCGGCGGCGTTCATCAGCCGCTGGCACGTGGCCGCACGCACGGGTGCGGCGGACGAGGACGCCGCACTCGTCGCGTACGAGAGCCAGCTCCTCGACGCGGTGCACGCGAAGCCCGACCTCGGCCTGCTGGCCACCAACCCCCTGATGTGCGGGCTGATCTGCGCGCTGCACCGCGACCGCAGGGGTTTCCTCCCCCTCGGCCGCAAGGACCTCTACACGGCGGCCCTGTCCATGCTCCTGATCCGCCGCGACCGCGAACGGCACATGGACATACCCGAACTCCGGGAGGAGCCGCAGCTGCAACTCCTCCAGCGCCTCGCCTACTGGCTGATCCGCAACGGCCGTACGACCATGGACCGTTCACGGGCGGATGCGATCATCACGGACGCGCTCCCCTCGGTTCCGGAGGTGGCGGCGCTCGGCGACGCCAAGGCGGTCTTCGAGCATTTTCTCCACCGCAGCGGTCTCCTCCGCGAGCCCGCTCCCGGAACGGTCGACTTCATCCACCGCACGTTCCAGGATTTCCTGGGCGCACGGGCGGCGGTCGACGAGGGCGACTTCGGCGTGCTCGCACGCCATGGGGCGGACGATCAATGGGAGGACGTCATCCGCATGGCGGTGGCGCATGCGCGGCCCCGCGAGAGGGCGGAAATCCTCGGTGATCTGCTGACCTTCGGAGACCGCCACGCCGAAGAACGGGCGCGGGTACGAGTACATCTGCTGGCCGCCGCCTGCCTGGAGCACGCGGCCGAGCTGGCGCCCGAGGTGCGGGAGCAGGTGGAGCTGCGGGTGGCCGAGGTGATTCCGCCGCGCAGCGCGGAGGCCGCCCGCGAGCTGGCGGCGGTCGGCCCCATGGTCCTGGACCTGCTGCCGGGTCCGGACGGGCTGAACGAGCAGGAGGCCAGTAACGTCGCGATCACCGCGACGAGCATCCCCTCGGACGCCGCGATCCCCTTCCTCGCACGCTTCGCGCGCCACCCCGCGCTCGCCGTACACAGCCAGCTCATGTGGGGGTGGAGTCGCTACGACTGCCGCAGGTACGCGGAAGCGGTCATCACCCAACTGGACGACGGGGAAACGTACTTCACACTCCGAAGCGCCGACCAGGTAATGGAGTTGGAGCGGCTGGGAATCCGTCCGAAGCTCCTGGACATCCGCGAGACCGTCTCCCCCACCGCGGCCTCCCGCCTGATCGCGGCTTGCACTCCCACCTTCCTGAACCTGAAGGTGCCGCCCGGCCGTCTCTCCGCCGAGGCGCGCCACGGGCTGCGCAACCTGGACCAGCTTCGTCTCACCGACATCAGCGAGCCCTGGAGCCTCGACTTGATCCCCGCCGAAGCTCCGCTGCGCACGCTCGGAGTATGGGACTCCGCACGCGCCGTGCACGACCTGCACGTCTTGGACAAATGGCAGAAGTTGGAGTGGGTCATCTTCGGTGAGACCGACCATCCCGGCTCAGCGGCGACCTGGGTGGCTCTCACGCGCCTGACTCACCTCATCCGCCTCGACCTGACCTCCAGCGGCCTCACCCACGCACCGGCCGGAATGACCTTGCCCGGCGTGACGGAGCTGTCCCTGATGTACGAGGGCTTCGACTGGGCATCGGCGGTATCTCACGTCACGAGACTCTTCCCCGGCCTCACGCGCCTCTCCGTCTACGGACTCTCCGCCCGCGCACAGGTCAGCGTCGCCCCCTTGGCCCGCCTCTCCGCCCTGAGGCACCTCACGATCAGCGCCCACCAGGTATCAGACTTGGACGCCCTCCCCTCCCGCATCGAGGTACGCGCTCCCCACCCCGTGATCACCCAGCCATCCATACGGGTGACATGACACCAACTGCCCACCTGTAAAGGCCCCGTACGCAAGTCTCGGCCCCATGCGCAAGAACGCCGAGGCCAAAGCCGGGACCAAGCCCGACTCCGCGCCGGGGGCCACCGTCCCCGTCCAGCCGCACCCGAACACCCTGCCGTCCTGGTACAGCGACCTCCTGGGCGAGGTCAAAGAGACCGTCGCAGGCGCACGCGTCAGAGCCCAGCGGGCCGTGAACACCGAGCTGATCCAGATGTACTGGCAGATCGGGAAGCTGATCCTCGCCCGTCAGGAGCGGGAGGGCTGGGGTACCAAAGTCGTGGTCCGGCTGGCCGCGGACCTCAAGACGGCCTTCCCGAGCCAGCGCGGCTTCTCGCGCCGCAACCTGATGTACATGCACAAGATGGCCCGCACCTGGCCGGAGCCAATTGTGCAACAGGCTGTTGCACAATTGCCCTGGGGCCACGTAACCGCCCTGATGGACAAGCTGAAAACCCGCCCCGAGCTGGACTTCTACGTTTCCGAAGCCGTCCGCCACGGATGGTCCCGCGCCATCCTGGACCGCTTCATCCAGCAGGAGCTGCATCTCACCCAGGGCTCCGCCGCCAACAATTTCGCGGCAACCGTCCCCGAAGGCTCGGACGTCCTCAAGGAGCTGGCGCGAGACCCATACCGTCTCGACTTCCTCGGGCTCGACGAGCAGCACGCCGAGCGTGAACTCGAAGAGGCGATCGTCGCCGGCATGATCCGTTTCCTCACCGAGCTCGGTGTCGGATTCGCCTTCGTCGGCCGTCAGTACCCCGTCGTCATCGGCGGCGACGAGTTCCGCATCGATCTGCTCTTCTACCACCTGAAGTTGCACCGTTACTTCGTCTTCGAGCTGAAGACGAAGGATGTGCGCCCCGAGCACGTCGGAAAGCTGAACTTCTACGTCAGCGTGGTCGACCAGCTCGTCCGCGATCCGCAGCGTGACGACGCGACCATCGGCTTCCTCATCGGGGCACATCACAACAAGGCAGCCGTACAGCTCGCCCTGGATGCCAGCAACAATCCGATGGCCGTGACGTCCTACTCGACGCTCAAGCCGGCCGACCGTGAACTCGTACCCAGCGAGGAAGACCTGTCGCGCGTGGTCCAGGAGGCCATCGACGGCATCGAGGGCTGAAGAGCCCAGGCCTTCCTCAGCCCGCGCGAATCACCCGTCCGGCCCCGCACAAGCCGGAATACCCCGCCCCCAAAGCCGAGTTGGCCCCAGCATGACGACTGACGCCCCCGCCCCCTTCGACCCCCACGCCCTCCTCGCGCAGAGCAGCCTCGGTGTGCTTGCGACGATCAAGGCGAACGGGATGCCGCAGCTCTCGCCCGTGATGCCCTCCTACGATCGCGCCGCAGGGATCATCCGTGTGTCGACGACCGCCAAGACCGCCAAGTTCGTGAATCTGCGGCGCGATCCGCGGGCCGCGTTGGAGGTGACCAGTGCCGATGGGCGGGCCTGGGCCACCGCTGAGGGGGCCGTCGCCCTTGTCGGGCCCGGGGCCGACCCGGACGGGCCCGAGGTCCAGGCGCTGGTGGACTACTACCGTGCCGCTGCGGGCGAGCACCCGGACTGGGACGAGTACCGCCGGGTCATGGTCTCCGACCGCAGGGTGCTGATTACGTTGACGGTCGACAACGTCTACGGCACGCGGCTCGGCTGACCCGGCCCGCCGCCCCGCCGCCCGGCCTCCCAGCCGCCCCGCCGCCCTGACCCAGCCGATTGCAAGAAAGTCCCGCTCCGCACGCCCCCATACCGCCCCCCGGCGAGATTTTCCTGCGATCGGCGCCCGGCGCGTCAGTTACCTCTCAACTACCGTCGGCCCACGGCCACTTCGCCTACCCTCGACCCATGGTCGAAGCCACCGCGCTAGGTGCCCGCATCGCGTCCGGCGTCGTCGTGCCGCTCATCAAGAAGCTCTTCGTGGCGGATCAGCCCGGCGCGGCCCTGGTGGACAAGCCGGTGCGCATCGCCTCGCTCGTCTCGTTCAGCGGCGAGAAGCGCGGTGTCACCGCGAAGGACGTCGAGAAGGTCGCCGCCGAGCTCGTGCGCCGGGCGCTCAAGGCCGCGGGGCCGATCGAGCAGCCCATCGACGCCGACGAAGCTCTCGCCGTCAGGAACGCCCTCGCCCATTCGCTGGGCGCCCTCGGCACCCTCACCATCGCGGACTACGAAGCCGTCGCCCTGGGCCCCGGGGCGTTCGCCGACCGGCTGCGGACGGCGACGGACATCAGCACCTACGGCCTCTCCGCCGACGCCGAACTCCTCTACGACCAGCTCCTGCACACCGCCTCCCTGCACATCCTCAACTTCTTCTCGCAGAGGTCCACCTTCGTCGCCCGCCAACAGCTCGCGCAGACGCAGCAGTTGGCCCGGCTCGTACAGACCGCCGACATCCTCCTGCAACGCCTGCCCTCGCAGTCCTCCGAGGACGCCGCCTTCGAGTCCCGCTACGCCACCCACATCGCCGAGCGCCACGGCACCCTCACGATCTACGGACTCGACGCCGGTACGGGCGAGTGGCCGCTCGACACCGCCTACCTCAGCCTGGAGGCCACCCGCGAGCGCGCCGGGCCCGGCGGCAGCGGGCTGCCCGCCGAGCAGGTCCTCGCCCAGCACGACCAGGTCCTGCTGCGCGGCGTCGCCGGGTCCGGCAAGACCACGCTCGTCCAGTGGCTCGCCGTGACGGCGGCGAGCCGGACGTACGAGCACGGGCTCTCGCACCTCATCGGGCGCGTGCCGTTCGTCCTGCCGATGCGGCGCATCCTGCGGCCGGGGGCGGACCTGCCCATCCCCGGGAACTTCCTCGAAGCCGTCGCCTGCCCGGTCGCGGGCGAGCAGCCCGCCGGCTGGGTCGAACGCGTCCTGCGCGCCCGGCGCGGCGTGCTCCTCGTCGACGGCATAGACGAGATCGCCGGCGACCGGCGCGAATCCGCCCGCCGGTGGCTGCGCGAGCTGGCCAGGACCTTCCCCGGCAACCTGTGGCTCGTCACATCCCGCCCCTCGGCCGTCCCCGAGCAGTGGCTGACCGCCGCCGGCTTCAACGAACTCACGCTCTCGCCGATGTCCCGGCACGACGTCGCCACCTTCGTACGCCGCTGGCACCACGCCGCCGGAGCCGACGAGTCCACCGGCGCCTCCCTGCTGCAGTCCGTACGGACCACGCCCGAGCTGAACCGCCTCGCCACCAACCCCCTGATGTGCGGCATGCTCTGCGCCCTGCACCGGGACCGCAACGGCTTCCTTCCCCAGGACCGGAAGTCCCTGTACGAGGCCGCCCTGTCCATGCTGCTCGAACGGCGGGACCGGGAGCGGGGCCTGGAGGACCCCGGCGGGGTCCGCATCCCGTACGCCACGCAGATTCAGCTGCTGCAACGACTCGCGTGGTGGCTCATCCGCAACGGCCGCTCGGAGATGTACCGCACGGAGGCGCTGCACATCATCACGCAGGCGCTCCCCTCGCTGAATCTGGAGTGCAGCGCGGAGGAGGTCTACACCTCGCTCCTGCTGCGGTCCGGGCTGCTGCGCGAACCCGCCGACGGCCACGTCGACTTCCTGCACCGCACGTTCCAGGACTATCTCGGGTCCCGGCTCGCCGTACAGGAACTGGACTTCGACCTGCTCCTGAGCAACGCCGACAAGGATCAGTGGGAGGACGTGGTCCTGCTCGCAGTCGCCCACGCCCGGCCCAAGGAGGCCGAGCAGATGCTGCGGCGGCTCGTGGAGCAGGGCACCCCGCGCGGCAAGCTGCTCGCCGCCGCCAGCATGCCGTACGCGGCGGAGGTCGCGCCCGCCGTCCGGTCGTTCGTGGAGGTCGGGGTGCGACTGCTCGTGCCGCCGGGGTCGGGTGCCGAGGCCGAGGAGCTGGCCCGGGCCGGGGGCGAGCTCGTGCTCTCGCTGCTGCCGCCCGCCGCGGACCTCGACGACCTCACGGCACGCATCGTGGTGCGCACGGCAGCCGAGTTGGGCAGCGAGACCGCGGTGCACTTCCTCACCCAGTTCCGCGAGCACCCCAGCATGGACGTCCAGCGGACCCTCGCCGCGGCCTGGCCGCGCTTCGAGCGTGAGCTCTACGCCCGCGAGATACTGGCGCACCTGCCGCGCCAGGCCAGGGTCACCGTCCGCGACACCGACGACCTGCGCGCGCTGCGCGCCATCGGCGGCTGGGCGGACATCCAGGTCGTCGGCGCCTACCGCGTCGAGGACCTGACCGAGCTCATCGTGCGCGACCGGCTCACCCGGCTCGGCCTCGATGCGTCCCACCCCGTCGAGGGGCTTGCCTGGCTCTCGGCCTTCCCGAACCTCAAGAGGGTCCATGTGGCCTCTGAGGTGGGCGAGGCGGTGGCCCAGCAGGCGCCGGACCGCATCGAACTCATCACCCCTCCACCGTGGCGGAGTTGACCTACCCTTGACTCTCCACGACACACGAAATCCCACCCGCAGGGACCCCCTATGTCCATGGAGCCCGTTGTCCGCATTGCCTCCCCCCTGGCCGCACCCCTGGTACAACGGCTCATCCGCCTGCCTCCCCCGCTGCCGCCCGCCACGCCCGAGCTGATCGCCGCCCTCACCACCTGGCGCGGCGCCGACGCCCCGGCCACGCCCGACGACGTACACCGCACGGCGGCGGACTTCGTGCACATGGCAGCCGAGGCGCACACGGCCCCGACGACCGAGCTGGCCGCCGTCGTCGACGTGCTGACGCGCACGCTGCTCGCCATCGGGGAACTGGACCTGACGGACGTGGACGCCGTACGCCTGGGACCGCAGGACTACGCGCGGCGCCTGAGGGGAGCCGTGCAGGGCGCGGACCGTGCCCTCTCCCCCAACGCGGCCTGGTTCCACGACGAGTTGCTCGTGGCCGTGTGCCTGCACGTCCTGTACCACTTCGTCCGCCGCTCGCCGCACATCCAGCGGCACATGGCCGAGAGGGCGAGCCGTATCCGCCAGCTGATCGACCTGAACGACGCCGAGGCCGCGGCCCGGCAGCCCGAACGCTCCCAGGAGGACCGCGACTTCGAGTCCGCGTACGCCGAAGAGGTCGTACGCCAGCACGGCTGGCTCACCATCGTCGGCGTGGACCTCGCCAACGCGCCGGACCGCTGGCCCCTGGAGGACACCTACCTCAGCCTGGAGGCCGAGGAGAGCAGCGGCAGCGGCGTACCGGGCGAGCCGCGGACCGTGCTGCTCGCCGACCGGGCCCTGGAGGGCCACGAGCGGGTGCTGCTTCGCGGCGTCGCGGGCTCGGGCAAGACGACCCTCATCCAGTGGCTCGCCGTGGCCGCTGCGCGCGAGGGCGCCCGGGTGCCCTTCGTCCTGCCCGTACGCCGCTTCGCCCGCGAGGGCTTCCCCGCCCCGGACGACTTCCTGCACGCCATCCGCCACCCCCTCGCCGACCGGGCCCCGGAGGGCTGGGTCGTGCGCACGCTCCTCGCGGGCCGCGCCGTGCTCCTGGTCGACGGGATCGACGAGGCCCCGGAGGAGACCCGCGACGAACTGCGCAACCAGCTGCGCCGCCTCCTGCGCATCTTCTCCGGCAACGGCTGTCTGGTCACCTCACGGCCCTCCGCCGTCGAGGACGGCTGGCTCGCCCAGGAGCGCCTCGCCGAGGAGGGCTTCAAGGAACTCTTCCTCGCGCCGATGTCACGCGACCAGGTCACGCATTTCATCCACGACTGGCACGCGGCGGCGATGAGCGACGAGCAGTGCAAGGAGCAGGCGGACCGCGACAAGCTGAAGGAGTACGAACAGCGCCTCCTGCACTCCGTACGGATCTACCGCGAGCTGCGCCAGCTCGCCACCAACCCCCTGATGTGCGGCCTGATCTGCGCCCTCAACCGCGACCGCTCGGGCTCGCTGCCCAAAGGCCGCAAGGAGCTGTACGACGCCGCCCTGGAAATGCTCCTCCAGCGCCGCGACCCCGAGCGCGACGTCCTGTACGCCGACGACGTGCGCCTCCAGCAGGGCCCCCGGGAGCTGCTCCTGCGCAAACTGGCCCACGCGATGGTCGAGGAGGGCGTGTCGGAGCTGCCGCGGCAGCGCGTGGTCGCCATCCTGGACGGCGCGCTGCCCGCCATCCCCTCCGCGCGCGCCGAGGGCGACGGCGAGAAGATCTTCCGCCATCTGCTGCACCGGACCGGTCTGCTGCGCGAACAGTCCGGCCTCTCCGTGGACTTCATCCACCGCACCTTCCAGGACTATCTCGCCGCCAAGGAGATAGTGGCGCGCGGCCAGTTCCACACGCTCGTGGAGCACGCGCACCGCGCCGAGTGGGAGGAGGTCATCCGCATGGCCGCCGCCCACGCGCGGCCCGAGGAGTGCGCCGACTTCCTGGAGCGGCTCCTGGCCGCCGCCCCGAACCTGCGCCGCCCGCACGTGAACCACCGGCGGCTGATGGCCGCGGCCTGCCTGGAGCACGTCACCGAGCTGGACCCCGCGGTGCAGCAGCTCGTCCACGATCGCACGAAGAACCTCGTGCGCCCCACGACGGAGCTGGCCGCCCGCAGCCTCGGCTGGGTCGGCCCCATCGTCCTGGAACAGCTGCCGGACCCCGAACAGGTGCCCAGCGACCAGCAGGCACTGCTCCTGGCGATCACGGCGACCCGCGTCCAGGACGACGCCGCCATCGACTACCTCGCCCGCCTGCGCCACCGCTCGGCGCTGTCCATCCGGATGGAACTCGTCCGCCCGTGGCGGCACTTCGACACGGAGCGGTACGCACGCGAGATCATCGCCCATCTCGACCCGGTCGGCCTCTACTACCCCGTGGCCGACACCGCCGAGCTCGCGGCCCTTCGGCAGCTCGGCGGGCGGCCCTGGATCCAGCTGGTCGGCGTCATGCCCACCGAGGAGCTCCTGGACGGGCTGGAGCACGAGCAACTGACCCATCTGTGGGTCACCGCCGAGTTGGCCGACACGGACGTCTCCTGGCTCACCCGCTTCCCGAACCTGACGGTGCTACGGGTAAACCCCCGCCTACCCCGCCTACGAAACGTCCCGGAGGGCGTCACGATCACGTCGTAGGGCCCCGTAAGGGGCGCGGGGAACTGCGCGCCAAGCCACGAAGCACCCGCAGCCCGACAAGAACGAAAAGGGGCTGCCCCGGACCGTAGAAACGATCCGGGGCAGCCCCTTTAAGCCTGCCAACCGAGCCGGAGGCTACGCCTCCTTGCTCAGGTTAGGCCCGGCGCCGCCGGCGGCCTGCTCGATCGGCGGAACATCCGGAAGCGCCGCCTTCTCCTCGCCGCGGAAGGTGAACTTGGCTTCGTCGCCCTCACCCTCCGTGCCGACGACCACGATGTGGCCGGGGCGGAGCTCGCCGAAGAGGATCTTCTCCGACAGGACGTCCTCGACCTCGCGCTGGATCGTCCGGCGCAGCGGCCGGGCGCCCATCACCGGGTCGTAGCCCTTCTTGGCGAGCAGCTTCTTCGCGTCACCGCTGAGCTCGATGCCCATGTCGCGGTCCTTCAGACGCTCGTCCACCTTGGCGATCATGAGATCGACGATCTCGATGATGTCTTCCTCGGTGAGCTGGTGGAAGACCACCGTGTCGTCGACACGGTTCAGGAACTCCGGGCGGAAGTGCTGCTTCAGCTCGTCGTTGACCTTGGTCTTCATGCGCTCGTAGTTCGTCTTGACGTCACCCGACGCGGCGAATCCGAGGTTGAAGCCCTTGGAGATGTCACGCGTGCCGAGGTTGGTCGTCATGATGATGACCGTGTTCTTGAAGTCCACGACACGGCCCTGGGAGTCGGTCAGACGACCGTCTTCCAGGATCTGCAGGAGCGAGTTGAAGATATCCGGGTGGGCCTTCTCGACCTCGTCGAAGAGGACGACCGAGAACGGCTTGCGGCGGACCTTCTCCGTCAGCTGACCGCCCTCTTCGTAACCGACATATCCGGGCGGCGAACCGAAGAGACGCGAGACCGTGTGCTTCTCGCTGAACTCCGACATGTCGAGAGAGATCAGGGCGTCCTCGTCACCGAAGAGGAATTCGGCGAGCGTCTTGGAAAGCTCCGTCTTACCGACACCGGACGGGCCGGCGAAGATGAACGAACCACCGGGACGCTTCGGGTCCTTCAGACCCGCACGCGTACGACGAATCGCCTGCGAAAGCGCCTTGATGGCGTCCTTCTGGCCGATGACCCGCTTGTGGAGCTCGTCCTCCATGCGCAGCAGACGCGAGGACTCCTCCTCGGTCAGCTTGAAGACCGGAATGCCGGTCGCCGTGGCGAGGACCTCGGCGATGAGCTCGCCGTCGACCTCGGCGACGACGTCCATGTCGCCGGCCTTCCATTCCTTCTCGCGCTTGGCCTTCGCCGCGAGCAGCTGCTTCTCCTTGTCGCGGAGAGAGGCCGCCTTCTCGAAGTCCTGGGAGTCGATGGCCGACTCCTTGTCGCGACGCACGCCCGCGATCTTCTCGTCGAACTCGCGGAGGTCCGGCGGCGCGGTCATCCGGCGGATGCGCATCCGGGAACCGGCCTCGTCGATCAGGTCGATCGCCTTGTCCGGCAGGAAGCGGTCCGAGATGTACCGGTCGGCCAGGGTGGCGGCCTGCACCAGTGCCTCGTCCGTGATGGAGACCCGGTGGTGGGCCTCGTAACGGTCGCGCAGACCCTTGAGGATCTCGATGGTGTGCGGCAGGGACGGCTCCGCGACCTGGATGGGCTGGAAGCGGCGCTCGAGGGCCGCGTCCTTCTCCAGATGCTTGCGGTACTCGTCCAGCGTCGTGGCACCGATGGTCTGCAGCTCGCCTCGCGCCAGCATCGGCTTGAGGATGCTCGCGGCGTCGATCGCGCCCTCGGCGGCGCCGGCACCCACCAGGGTGTGGAGCTCGTCGATGAACAGGATGATGTCGCCGCGGGTGCGGATCTCCTTGAGGACCTTCTTCAGGCGCTCCTCGAAGTCACCGCGGTAGCGCGAACCGGCGACCAGCGCGCCGAGGTCAAGCGTGTAGAGGTGCTTGTCCTTCAGCGTCTCGGGCACCTCGCCCTTGACGATGGCCTGCGCCAGGCCCTCGACGACGGCGGTCTTGCCGACGCCGGGCTCGCCGATGAGCACGGGGTTGTTCTTCGTACGGCGGGACAGCACCTGCATGACCCGCTCGATCTCCTTCTCGCGCCCGATGACCGGGTCGAGCTTGGACTCACGAGCGGCCTGGGTGAGGTTCCGGCCGAACTGGTCGAGCACCAGGGACGTGGAAGGCGTGCCCTCCGCAGGACCGCCTGCGGTGGCGGTCTCCTTGCCCTGGTATCCGGAGAGCAGCTGGATGACCTGCTGCCGCACCCGGTTGAGATCGGCGCCCAGCTTCACGAGGACCTGGGCGGCGACGCCCTCGCCCTCGCGGATCAGGCCGAGCAGGATGTGCTCCGTGCCGATGTAGTTGTGGCCCAGCTGAAGGGCCTCGCGGAGCGAAAGCTCCAGGACCTTCTTGGCACGGGGGGTGAAGGGGATGTGGCCGGACGGGGCCTGCTGGCCCTGACCGATGATCTCCTCCACCTGCTGGCGGACCGCCTCGAGCGAAATCCCGAGGCTCTCCAGGGCCTTAGCGGCGACACCCTCGCCCTCGTGGATCAAGCCCAGGAGGATGTGCTCGGTGCCGATGTAGTTGTGGTTGAGCATCCGGGCTTCTTCCTGAGCCAGGACGACAACCCGCCGCGCGCGGTCGGTGAACCTCTCGAACATCGTTAATCGCTCCTCAGAGCGGTCAGGCAGTAAGGGGGCTGTCCCCTCCCTGTCCTTCCGCAGCTTAGTCCCGCAAGCGGGGACCGCTCATTCCAACTGCCGACACCCGGCCGAGAACAAGAGGTGCCTCCTGACCCCGAACGCCGACAACTGCTCCAACCCGATGGTGCGAGACGATGTTCCCGCAGGCCAAGCACTTACCCTCACCACAGCTACGCCGATGGCGAACGTGAGACGGCCTCGCGCGTGTGTCGCCCCTCCCCACTAGGGATGTCTTACCCGTAAGGACTGACACTCCATGCGGCGCGCGCCGGTTCCCTCCGCTACGGGCGAACAGCCTTGCGCCGCCGAACACGCCACCACGCCCCATTTCCGGCCACTGTGCGCATTCCCGGAACCACGCTGCGTAACCCTTGAGGCTTCCGGCCGGTTGCTCCTGGCATGGCCATCACCGTTCCCCCGCCCCGCGCACCGGTCGATCCGAGCGACCCGGTGCGGCAGTGGTACGCGAACGAACTCGGCTGGGCGACCGCCGAACGCCGTCCGGGGCTGCCGGTGCAGCTCCTGACGGGGCTCCGCTTCGATGTACTGCAGCTGCCCGCCGAGGCCGGTTTCGCCGCCCTGCGGCACGTCGGGCCGAAGGCTCCGGTGGCTCTGCGGGGCGACTCGATGCGGCTCTTCGTGTCCGCGGGGAGCGCCGACGAGCTGCCGGGGCTCCTGGACTGGCTGGAGTGGGGCGGCATCCCGCTGGACCTCACGGCCGTCGGGGCGGGCGGACGGACCGACGCGCCCACGCCTCCGGGGTGGTCCGGCTCGCAGGGGGCCGCCGTATGGCTGCGACCCCCGGAGCCCGGGTGCGAGGTGGAGCCGACGCTGCCGGCACTGCCGTCCCTGTCGTGCGTGGGGGGTGGCACCGCGCCGCACGGCGATCCCGCCGTGGGCTCCGGTCTCGTACGACTCGTGGACGCGGCGGCGACGCAGTGCCACCGGGTCCGGCTGGGACGAACCCGTCGTCAGCCGTTGGCCTTCTCGTAGGCCTCGCGAATGGACGCCGGGACGCGGCCGCGGTCATTGACCTCGAAACCGTTCTCCTTCGCCCAGGCACGGATCGCCGCGGTGTCCTGACCGCCGCCGGCGGCGGAAGCACGAGCTTTGGCGCGCCCGGCCGAACCACGGCCACCGGTGCGACGACCACCCTTGAGGTACGGCTCAAGAAGACCACGGAGCTTGTCCGCGTTCGACGTGGTGAGGTCGATCTCGTACGACTTGCCGTCCAGCGCAAACGTCACGGTCTCGTCTGCCTCGCCACCGTCGAGGTCATCGACAAGAAGGACCTGAACCTTCTGTGCCACCGGATTTCCTTTCATCGATAACTTAGGGCCGGATCGCACGACGCGAGCCGCAGAATCGCCGCCCCCTGTTATATGCAGTACTGCAGTACGTCGGAAAGCAAACCGCTTTTGCTGGGAAAACACAAACCCCCGGGAGAGACCGGGCACCCCGGGAACCCGGGAAACGTGCGCGTTTCGGACATAGGGAACCCGGGCAGCAGGCAGCCCGGAATACCGGCGGCGATCACAGATGCAGAAGCATCCGGCTGTTGCCCAAGGTGTTCGGTTTCACTCGTTCGAGGCCGAGGAACTCCGCGACTCCCTCGTCTTTGGAACGCAGCAGCTCGCTGTAGACATCTCCGTCGACAGGTGTCTCACCGATCTCGACGAAGCCGTGGTTCGCGAAGAACTCGACTTCGAAGGTGAGACAGAAAACCCGGCGTACCCCGAGCCAGCGAGCCGTCTGCAACAACTTCCCCAACACCTGGTGTCCCACTCCGGCACCCCTGACATCGGGGTTCACCGCGAGAGTGCGCACTTCCGCGAGGTCTTCCCACATCACGTGCAGGGCGCCGCAGCCGACGACCTCGGCGTTGTCGTCCCGTTCGGCCACCCAGAACTCCTGGATGGACTCGTAAAGCGCGACCGTCGCTTTGTCGAGCAGGATCCCCTGACGGGCGTAGGAGTCGAGGAGGTTGCGTACGACCGGCACATCGGCTGTGCGCGCCCGGCGTACGGAGACTGCTTTAGCGCTGAGTTCAGGGGGTTCTGCTGGCATGACCGGACGCTATCTCTCTGCTTCGGGCTCCGCCTCGCCGGGGTTCTCGGGGGCTTGAGTGGCGGAGTCTTCGGAGAGGGAGGCTTGAGCGGCCGGGCCGATGATGCGCATGGCGTCACTGAGCGCTTCGCGCTGTTGTGCCGACATCATCCCGAAGAAGGCGACGAGAGCGGCGGCCGGGTTGTCACTGCGCGACCATGCTTCGTTCATCAGTGCGGCGGCGTAGGCGGCCCGAGTGGAGACCGCCTCATATCGATAGGCGCGGCCTTCCGCTTCACGGCGCACCCAGCCCTTCTGATGAAGATTGTCCAAAACGGTCATGACGGTGGTGTACGCGATGGACCGTTCCTGCTGAAGGTCTTCCAGGACTTCTCGAACGGTCACGGGGCGGTTCCACTTCCACACCCGTGTCATGACTGAGTCTTCGAGTTCTCCCAAGGGGCGAGGCACACCAGAACAATAGTGGGAGAAGTCACTAATGCCATGACGGACGTGGCGGAGGCGCTATTTCCCCAACAAAAAGGGCGTACGACTCGGAATGTGAGCGAGTCGTACGCCAAGTGTGTGCGGGTGGTGACCCCTGGTCACCGGGGGCCGGGGCGGACCTCGGGGGTCCGGTCAGGCCTTGGGGGTCTGCTGGGCGCCTTCGGCGCGGGCGATCACGGCGTCGACGGCCGCGTCCTCCTTGGCCTTGTTGGCGCCGCCCTGGGTCTTCACGATCGTCACGATGAGACCGCCGAAGAACACGGCCATCACTACGGGGGGCAGGAGCGCGGAGACGTATTCCATGCCCCCCAGAGTAGCTAGCCCGCGGCGAGCTGGTGCGGCGGGTCCGTCGGGCGGCGCTTGGGAGGGAACACCTCGGCCGGGGTCGGCACGGGGCGGGACGGTTCGGGCGCGGCCGGTTTCTGCGGCGGGGCGCCCGGTGTCTTGGGTGCGGGCTCCGTCCGGTCGTCGCCCTCGGACCGGCCGCCGGGGATGGCCAGCAGGCGCGTGCGCGAGGCGGGGACGAGGGGGCGGGGCGCCGGGACTGCCGTATGGGAGCGGCCCGCGAGGCGGGCGCGTACGGCCCGTTCGGCGACGGTGCGGCAGCGGTCGAGGAGGGCGGCGGCGACCGGGTTGCCGCGCAGGGCGCGCAGCGCGGCGAGGTCGTCGGCGCCCGGCTGGTAGCCGGAGGCGAGGACGTCGTCCAGGAGCGCGAGGTAGCCGGTCGCGGTGCCGGGCAGGGCCGCCCGGTAGCGGGCGAGATCGGCCAGCAGGAAGGCGCGGAGCCGGGCGCCCTCGCTCACCGCTTCGTCGACGGCGGCGGCGAGGCGGAGGCAGTCCTGGACGTCCGCGTCGGAGACGGGGCTGGGATGCAGGGCGACGGCCAGAGCGCGGCGGAGCACACGCAGCTCCTCCGCACCGAAGGCCATGCCGCCGCGAGAACCGTATGGCGTGGGCATGAGCCGACAATACGTGTTAAACGGACAAAATCCGCTAAACGTCAGTCTGTGTCGCGGCTTCTGCGCCCGCCGCAGACTCCGGTGAACCTGCCGCCGACGCGGGTGATCCGGGCGCCGACGCGGGTGCTCCTGCCGCCGGCTCCGGCCGCCTCTTCACTCCGAGCGGCGGCGGATCATCGCGAAGACCACCGCGCCGACTCCCAGAGCTCCGGCCGCCCCCGCGGCGATCCAGGGCAGCACGCCGGCACCGGTGTCCGCGATGGTGCCGCCGGGAGCGGAGTCATCCGCGTCCGCACCGCCCGCACCGTCCGTACGGGATGTCGGGGACGTACTGGAGGTGGCGGACTCGGTGGGCGCGACGGTCACGCCGGGGCCGTCAGCGGCGCTGCCCGCGCGCGGGTGCGCGGCGTGGGACACCGCGTGCAAGTCCCCCGCGTACGACACCGCATGCACCGCACGGCCGTCGGCGGGCCCGGTGGCCGCGCTCGCCGTCGCGGCCGGCCCGCTGAGGCCGATCAGCACTCCGGCCGCCGCTGTTGCGACCAGACTTCCCCTACGCCCCATTTTCTCCACGCCCGCTCGAACCTGCCCAAGTCCCGTCCCTGCGCTGACTCTTGTATGGGGCGCGGGGTTGTGCGCGCAAGCCCCGCTTATGAGCCGCCCGTTATGAGCCGCCGCCCGCGGGGCCTGCGGGCGGAGTGCTCAACTCCGGGCGACGTTGCGCTCGTATACGAGACGGAGGCCGATGAGGGTCAGCCACGGCTCGTGCTCGTCGATGAGCGAGGCCTCGCCGAGCACCATGGGCGCGAGGCCGCCGGTGGCGATGACCGTCACGTCGTCGGGGTCGCCGCCGGGGCCCGCCAGTTCGCGGGCCATGCGCTGCACGACGCCGTCGACCTGGCCCGCGAAGCCGTACAGGATGCCCGACTGCATGGCCTCCACGGTGTTCTTGCCGATGACGCTGCGCGGCCGGGCCAGCTCGATCTTGCGGAGCTGGGCGCCGCGCACGCCCAGGGCCTCCACGGAGATCTCGATGCCGGGGGCGATGACGCCGCCGGTGTACTCCCCGCGCGCGGAG
>NZ_JBNNJZ010000071.1:0-26600 GCF_050270335.1 Streptomyces sp. NPDC059900 | reverse complement strand
ACCCGTTTCTGGTGCGGGCCGCGGGCCGGGCAGAGCCGGGCCAGCGCCTCATGCTGTGCTTCCGGCTGCCGAAGGGCGGCCGCGAGATGGTGTTCAAGCCGACCGTCCTGACGAGCGAGCCGGGCCGGCTGCTGCGCTGGCGGGGCAGGCTCGGCGTGCCCGGCGTGTTCGACGGGCTGCACTCCTTCGAGCTGACGGCGAACGAGGGCGGCACCCACGTGCTGCAGAGCGAGACGTTCACCGGCGCGCTCGTTCCCGTCACCGGGTCCGTCATCCGGCAGAGCCAGGCGGGGTTCGGGATGCTGACCGACGCCCTGAAGGGGCGGGTGGAGGAGCGGGCCGCCAACTGAGGGCGGAAGCCGGAAGCCGGGCGTCGGAAGTCGGAAAGCCGCGAGCCGGAAGGCCGAGCGGTCGAGCCCGCCGCCGGCCCCCGGGGGAGTGGGGCCGGCGGCAGGCTCGCCCCGGGGCCGCGCCGAACCGGTGCGGCGCATGTCCATCACCCTGCCGGGGCGCTCTAAAGGCGTACTTGGGCCCGGCCCGGACGCACCGCCTGCAAGGGCCTCTTTAGCCACTGCCGGGAGAGTCGAGCGACCGTGACTCCTCCGGAAAGGCAGCGTTGACGATGACAACTGAGCTGACCGCACAAGTGTGCGTGGTCGGAGGGGGTCCCGCGGGCCTCACCCTGGCCGTGGAGCTCGCCAAGCGCTCGGTCTCCGTCGTGGTCCTGGAGCAGAGCGGCCACTTCGACCGGTCGTTCCGCGGTGAGTCGGTCTCTCCCGACTCGGTGTGGCTCCTGGACCGCCTCGGCGTCCTGGGGCGGCTCGACGGCGCGTACCAGCAGATGCACCGCATGGAGATAGTGGACTCCGGCAGCGCCGTGCTGCGGGCCGACTTCACCCGCTTCCCGTATCCGCACCCCTACCCGGTCGAGATGCCGCAGCCCGCGCTCCTGTCGGCGCTCGCGGGGCTCGGCGAGGAGCACGCCGAGCACTTCACGCTGCTGCGCAAGGCCACGGCGGTGGGCCTGGTGCGGGAGGGAGAGGGCCCGGTGACCGGGGTGCGGGCGCGCACGCCGGACGGCGAGGTCACGGTGCACGCCGCCCTGACGGTGGCGGCGGACGGGCGGTTCAGCAAGGTGCGGGAGATGTCCAGGCTGCCCTACACCCGCCTGCCGCTGGAGCGGGACGTGGTGTGGCTGAAGCTGCCGTTCCCCGCGGAGTGGGACGACCGCACGTACCGCATCCGCATCGAGGGCGATCAGCACGGCCTGTTCATCCCCACCCGCCCCGACAGCGTGCGGGTGGGCTTCAACATCCCCAAGGGCGGCCTCAAGGAGCTGCGCGCCAAGGGCCTGCCCGCCCTGTACGAGCGCCTCGACCGGCTCGCACCCGAACTGTCCGGCGCGGTGCGCTCCGAGATCCGCAGCTGGTCGGACACCTCGATGCTCGACATCTTCACCACCCTGGTGCCGCGCTGGTCCTGCCCCGGCCTGGTCCTGACCGGCGACGCCGCGCACACCCTGACGCCGATCCTGGGACAGGGCGTCAATCACGCCATCATCGACGCGGTGACGCTGGCCCCGCTGGTGGAGCGGGCCTTCGGGGCCGGCGGCTCGGTCGCCGAACTCGCCCGCGCCTGCGAGGAGTTCCAGCAGGCCAGGGAGACCTCGGTGAGCAAATCGCGGGGGCTTCAGCTGCGCCAGGAGCGGCTCTTCGCGCTGCACGGCGCAGGCGGCACGCTCCGGCGCACCCTGTACCGGGTCGTGGACCGCAGCCAGCGGCTGAAGCAGCGGGTGCTCGCGGGGGCGTACTTCCAGTTGCAGGAGCAGGGTCCGCACGCGGTGGCCACCCACCGGCCGGCGTCGCGTGTGTGATCCGTGCGCCGCTGTACGGCGAAGGCCCTGACTCCGGGCGGGAGTCAGGGCCTTCGCCGTGCCCGCGCGGGGCGTGCGGCGCGGGATGTCACCAGGCGACGGGCAGCCGGGTCAGGCCGTGCACCATCATCCCGGTCGTCATGCGCAGTTCGGCGACGTCCTCGGCGAGCTTGAGGGCGGGGAAGCGGCGCAGCAGCGAGCCGATGACGATCTGGAGTTCGGCGCGGGCGAGGGCCGCGCCGAGGCAGTGGTGCGGCCCGTGGCCGAAGGCGACGTGCTGGGTCGCCGAGGGGCGCCTCGGGTCGAAGTCGGCGGGCGAGCCCTCGGGGAAGCGCGCCGCGTCCTGGTTGGCCGAGCAGATCGCCGCGAGCACGGCGCTGCCCTTGGGGATGAGCGTGCCGCCGAGTTCGACGTCCTCCAGGGTGATGCGCAGCGGCCCGCCGTCGCCGATCGGGTTGATCCGCATCAGCTCCTCGACGGCGTGCTCGATCATGTCGGGGTTCTCGCGCAGCGCGGCCAGGTGCTCGGGGTGGCGCAGCAGGGTCAGCACACAGGTGCCGATCATGGAGACGGTCGTCTCGTGTCCGGCGACGAGCAGCGTGATGCACATCGTGATCAGCTCGTGCTCGGTGAGCCGGCCCTCGTCGTCGTGCGCGGCGACGAGCGCGCCGATGAGGTCGTCGGTGGGCTCTTCGCGTTTGCGCTGGATCAGAGCCGCCAGATACCCGATCATCGACGTGCGCTGGGCCGCGGTCTCCTCGGGCGTGTGCGAAGTGAGCGACACGAAGGCGTCGGACCAGGCGCGGAAGCGGCCCCGGTCCTCGAAGGGCACGCCGAGCAGCTCACAGATGACCATCACCGGCAGCGGGAACGCCAGTTCGGTGTTGAGGTCGACGGGCGGCGCGAGACGCTCCATCGAGTCGAGCAGCCCGTCGGTGAGTTCCTGGATGCGCGGGCGCAGCCGCTGCACGCGACGCCCGGTGAACTCCCGCAGGACCAGCTTGCGCAGCCGGGTGTGCTCGGGCGGGTCCATCGTGAACAGGCCGCCGGCCAGCGGGGGAGTGCTGGACAACTGCGGGGCGCCGGGCTCGACGGTGGCGGCGCGGCTGAAGCGGGGGTCGGCGAGCACGGTGCGCACGTCGTCGTAGCGGGTGACCACGTGCCCGGGGTCACCGCTCGGCAGGCGTACGTGAGCGACGGGGCACCGCGCCCGCAACTCCTCGTACACGGGCGGGACTTCGACGGCGGAGGGCCGGTGGAACGGATAGCTCAGAGTCGGCTCGGCGGCACGCGGGCCGTCGGGGTCCTGCTGCTCTTCGATGTCCATGGGTGCTGCCTCCATGAAGGGGGTCAGGGCTCGTGAGATCGTCGCGACGCGGGCTTGTGGCGCGGCAAAGGCCGCGGGCGGGTGCGTACGGGCGGTTCAGCGCTGCCAGCCGTCGGCGGTGCGCAGTCCGTATCCGAGGGACCGGTCGAGGGCGATGTGCAGCAGCCACGCCAGGCCGAAGGTGAAGGGCGCGGCGTTCTGGCCGGGACCGTCCGCGAGCAGCGCCACGACCGTCATCAAGGCCAGCGGCCCGACCGGCCGGTGCACGAGGTTGTACGCGCCCACCGTGCCGCGCGGCAGCTGCCCGTGCCGGTGCGGGCCCGAGGCGCCGACGAAGAACGACAGGTCGGGCGCGACGAAGCCGAGCACGCCGAGCGGGATGACCCAGCCCGCATGCTTGATCATCTCGAACACGACCCAGACGAGCAGGAACGCGCCGAGCAGTGCCCAGGCGGCGCGGACCGCCACCGGCGTCGAACTGCGGGTGGCTTCCCGGGCGGCGGAAGACGTCATGAACTCACTCCTGGTGAGGGGGGGTGCGGGCAGGAGGTGCGGGCGCGTGCGGGCGTACGGCACGCGTCGGCGCCACCCTGGCCGGGCGCCCTAAAGCCTTGCCTAAGTCCCGGCCTGGTCCCGGCCCGAGTCCCCACCTGGGTCCTGGCCCGAGTCCCCGCCGCCCGCGGATTTGGCCGTCCTTTAGCCGGCGGCCGCACGCTGCGTGATGTGTCGGTCGGGGGTCCGCTCCGCAGTGGATCCGGCGCCCTCCCGGCCGGGCAGTGACCTCGCCCGCGCATGTCCATCCTGTGCGGGCCCGGCTCCGCCCGTCCGATCGGCCGCCGGCCGAGCGCCGCGCGGCGGGCCCCGCCGGCACACCCACGCAGGACGGACCCGAGGCGGAGCACAATGACCCGATACCTGGCCCGGAGCGGCATCGACGAGAGTGCGAGCGCGGACATACGGCTGTTCTGCTTCCCGTACGCGGGCGGCGGCGCCTCGGCGTACGGGCGCTGGCAGCGCACCCTGGACGCCCACGGCGCGGGGGTGCAGGTCATGCCCGTCCAGCTCCCCGGCCGCGAAGGGCGCATCGACGAACCGCGGTTCACCGACCTGCGCGCCCTGATCGACGACATGGACGCCCAGCTCGACGACGAACTGGACCGGCCGCACATCTTCTACGGGCACAGCATGGGCGCGCTGATCGCCTACTCGCTCGCCTGGCGGCGGCAGCAGCGCTGCGCCCCGCTGCCGCTCGCGGTCGTGTTGAGCGCCTACCGCGCACCGCACCTGCCCGCGCCGCAGATCGCCCGCCCGGAGGCGAGCGACGAGGAGCTGATCGAGAGCCTGGCCGCGCTCGGCGGCATCCCCCAAGTCCTCCTGAACCACCCGGACTTCCTCTCCGCGCTCCTTCCGGTGGCCCGTGACGACCTGCTCCTGTGCACGGGCGACGCGGCCTCGTACACCTCCGAACCGCTGCGGGTGCCGCTGCACCTGTTCGCGGGGCGCAGGGACCGCCTTGTGTCGGTGCCCGAGGTGGTCTCGTGGCGGCGGCACGCGGGGCGGGGCTGCGAGGTGCGCACCATGCCGGGCGGGCACTTCTTCGTGCGAGCCCACGAGGAGAGCTTCCTGGGTGAACTGGCCCCGCTGGTGCGGCAGTACGCGCGGGTGCCCGTCGCCGCGTGACGGCGCGGACCCGACGCGGCACCAAGGCGGCCGGACCATGAATTCCTCATGGTCCGGCCCTCGCGCACGCACGGTCCGGCCCGTGTCCGGATCACTGTCCCGGTACGCCCCCGCGTGCCACCGTGAAGGGTCGCCGGAGCGGGCCGCGACCCGATCAGGAGGTGCGCCGTGACGCCGAAGACCCAGCCGTGGCCGCTCGTGCTCGACGACGTGTACGGGCCGCACGACGTGCGCGCCCTGCGGCCGGCGCGACTGCCCGCACTTGCCGTGGAGATCCGCGAACTCCTCGCCCCGCACCCCGGCGCGGACACCACCGTCGAACTGGGCATCGCGCTGCACCGCGTCTTCGACTCCGCCCGCGACCAGGTGGCCTGGGAGAGACCCCCGTGGTCGTACGCCCATGAACTGCTGCGGCGCCGGAGCGAGTTCATGAGCCGGTCCGGCGCCGCCGAAGCCCTCGGCGTGCGGGCCCTCTCGTACGCCGAGGGGCTCGCCCGTGCCTTCCTGCTCGGCGGGCGCACCGACCGGCACGCCGTCGCCGTCGTGGACGGCGCGACCCTCGCGACCGACGCGGCCAGGGAGGCCCTGGATTCGCTCGCCCGCACCCCCGGACTGCGGATCGTCGTCGTGGTCATCGGCGATGAGAGCGGCGGCCCGGGGCCGCACGGCGGCGCGCGGGGCGGGATCGCCGGCCGGATCGGGGGCGCGCTGCGGCGCGCTCCCCTCGTCGGGACGAGCCTGTACGACGCGTTCGGCGGGCCGGGCCTCGAACACACCGGGCCGGTCGACGGCGCCAGCCCCGCGCGGCTGGAGTCCGCGCTGCGGGCGGCCAGGGACGCGGGCCGTCCGGTGGTCGTCCACTGTGCGCCTGCCGGGCGGGCCGGGCCCGGCCGGATCGGCCTCGCGCCCGTGCGGTCCTGGGCGGCCGTCTTCGCCGGGGAGCTCGCCGAGGCCGGGGCGGAGCAGCCGGAGGTCGTCGCGGTGGGCGCCGCCCGGCGGCTTCCCCGGGTCTTCGCGGAGTTCGCCGCGCTGGACCCGGAGCGTGCCTTCGCCGCCGGCGGCAGCCGGGAGCACGCCGCCTACTGCGCGGCGGGCCTTGCCGCGGAGGGGCTGCACCCCGTGGTCGCCGTGCCCGACGGTGTGCCGGCGGCCGCGGCCCGTCGCGGGCGAGGGACGACCTACGTGCTCGGCGGTACGACACCACCGGACGGGCTGCCGGACGGCGTGCGCTGTGCGGTGCCGCGCGACGGGGCGCGGTTGCGGGCGCGGCTGCGGGAGGCCCTCGGCATCGGGGACGCGCCCACCGCGGTGTGCTTCCCCGAAGGGCCCGTACCCCCGGACGTCGAGGCCGTGGCCCACGACCGGGGGCTCGACGTGCTGTTCCGCGCGCCGCAGCGGCTGCCCGGCGACGTACTCATCGTGTCTGTCGGAGCCATGGCCCGGATCTGCCTGGACGCGGCCCGGCTGCTCGACGAGCGGGGCGTGGGGGTGACCGTCGTGGACCCGGGGTGGATCATGCCGCTGCCCGCGCGGCTCGCCGAACTCGCCGCCGAGCACGCCCTTTCGGTGACGGTGCAAGGCGGTGCGGTGTCCGTGGCCGGAGTGGGGGAGGCGGTCGGCGGTCCCTCGCTGACCGAGGCGGCCGGCGGTGCCCCGCTGACCGCCGCCGCCCTGGCTCGCGGCGTCGCGCTGCGCCTCGGCGAACTCCACGATGCCGGCTGATCCTCCCCGTACGCCGCTGTGGCCCGCCGTCCCGACAGCGGGGACGCGGCCCACAGCGGCGTACGAGGGGACGGGCTCAGCCCACGGTCTGCGCGGGGGACTGGACCGCCGGGGCCGCGGTGGCTTCCTCCGCCGCGGGCGTGCCCTGAGTGCCGGCCGCGGCGAGGGGGCCGCGCCGGAAGCCGAGGAGTCCGGTGAGCACCGACAGGGCCAGGAACACGAGCAGGACCGCGAACGCGGACTGGAGTCCGTTCACCAGCGCGACATCAGGGGCCACGCCGTGCGCGGCCTCCGACGCCGTCTTGTGGTTGAGCACCGTCACGGCGACGGCGATACCGAACGCGGCACCGATCTGCGTCGAGGCGTTGAGCAGCGCCGACGTGGTCCCCGCGTCCTCCTCGGTCGCTTCCGACGTGCCCACGACCGGGGTCGGGATCAGGCAGAACACCAGGCCGACACCGAACAGCGTGGTGGCGGGCAGCAGGAAGCTCCAGTAGCCGGTGTGTACGGGCAGGCCGATCAGCATCACGACGCAGCCCGCGAGCGCGACCGTACCGGCCAGGTACATGTTCCGCGGCCCGGTCCTGCCGATCAGGGTGGAGGCGAGGGGAGCGAGCACCATCAGCGCGATGCTCACCGGCAGATACGCCAGACCGGTGCGCAGCGGGCTGTAGCCGAGGACGCCCTGCATCCACAGCGGCAGCAGGAAGAAGATCGGCATCATGATCGCCGCGGTGAGGAACTCGCCGAGACCGCCCGCCGCCACCGAACGCGAACGGAAGAGCCGCAGCGGCACGAGCGGCGCCTTGCTGCGCCCCTCCACCACGACGAACGCGACCAGGAGCGCGGCCGCGGCGGCGAAGGCCCCCAGGGTGCGCCAGTCCGTCCAGCCGTGGTCGCCGGAGGTCACGATGGCGTACACGAGCAGCAGCAGTCCGCCGGTGGCCGTGACGGCTCCCGCCAGGTCCTTGGCGGGCCGCTCGCCCGAGGGCCGGGGCGCCTTGATGAGGGCGAGGGCGGCGGCGCCGACGAGCAGGCCGACCGGCACGTTGATCCAGAACGCCCAGCGCCAGTCGACGTTGGCGATGGCTCCGCCCAGGATGGTGCCGGTGCTCGCGCCGATGCCGATGACCGCGCCCCACACGCCGAACGCCTTCGCCCGCTCCTTGGTGTCGGGGAACGTCGTCACCAGGATGGACAGCGAGGCGGGCGACAGGGCCGCGGCGCCGATGCCCTGGAGCGCACGCGCGGTGAGCAGCGTGCCCTCCGAATCGGCGAGTCCGGCGCCCAGCGAGGCGAGCGTGAACAGGACGAGGCCGGCCAGGAAGACGAGGCGGCGGCCGAGTACGTCGGCGAGCCGGCCGCCGAGCAGCAGGAGGCCTCCGAAGAGGAGGACGTAGATGTTCATGACCCACTGCAGGCCGGTGGTCGACAGGCCGATGGCGTCCTTGAGCTCGGGTCCCATCACGTTGACGACGGACGAGTCGATGGCGATGACGAACTGGGCAAGGGAGATGACTCCGAGCACCCACCAGCGCCGGGGGTCTGGCGGAGCGGTGGCGGCAGGTGCGGACGCCCCCGCGTGAGCGGTACCCCGCTCGGGAGCCGGGTCGTTCTTCATGAGGTCTCCTCGCATGCCGGGCCGGGGTGGCCGGCGGGGACTGGATGATCCGGGTGGGACGTGCGTGCAGGTACGGCATCGTGCGCGCGGACGCTTGCGTCCCGCTGAAGCCCCCGGCTCCGGCCCCGCCCCGGGCGGTGCGCGGCTCCAGCCGCAGGCCCGGGTGAAACCGCCCCGCGCCCGGGTCCCCCCCCTGCAACCGCCCCTTTAGGTGTCCCGGCCACGGTGGCGGGCCATGAGCGGCGGCGATGGCCCTGCGTGTGGCTGCTGCGTGACTGACGGGAGAAGCGGAACGTGACCACAGCAGTGACGACCCCTGAAGCGGAGCGGCTCGGGCCGCTCGACCGGCTCCGCGCCCTGCACCAGGAAGGGCGGATCGCGGCCGAGTACCCGGCGGTGCCCGCGCTCCTGGCCGAACTCATCGGTCACGACGCGGACTTCGCGGCCCTGGCCCGCGCCGGACGGCTGCTCGCCCGGGTCTCGCCGGAGAGCATCGGAGAGCTGCACCCGGGAGCCGCACCGGCGACCGTCGCGCTGACCGGACACGGCATGCTGGACGCGCTGCCCCCGGCACTCACCGCCCAGTTCGCCCGGCACGGCATACCGGTACGGATCTCCGACGCCGAGTACGACTCCTGGCTGCGGGACCTCCAGGACACCTCAAGCCCGCTGTACGCGCCCGGCACGGAACTCGCCCTGTGCGTCCTGGACGCGCACATCGTCTTCGACGAGCTCCCGCTGCCCTGGCAGATCACGGACCTGGCCGCCGCCCTTGACGGCAAGCTGAAGCAGCTCGCCGGACTCGTCGCGCGCTACACCGAGCACGGCCCCGGCACCCTGGTGCTCAACACCCTGCCGCTCCTGAGCGGCCACCCGCACCAGCTCGTCGACCACGCCTCGCGCACCGAACTCGCCTGGCGGTGGCGGGAGTTCAACGCGGGGCTGCTGCGCCTTGCCGCCAACCACCCGCGCCTGCACGTGGTCGACCTGGACCCGCTGATCGCCGACGGCGGCCCGGTGCGCGACAGCAGGCTCGCCGCCTACGCGAAGGTGCACCTGGGCGAGGAGCTCCTGGGGCGGTACGCGCGCGAGATCGGGCACCTGGCCCGGACGTTGCGCGGCCGCGCCAAGAAGGTCCTCGTCGTCGACCTCGACAACACCCTGTGGGACGGCATCCTCGGCGACGACGGCGCGGACGGCATCGCGGCGGCGACGACCTACCGGGGCGAGGCGTTCGGCAAGTTCCAGCGCACCGTCAAACAGATCGGCGCCCAGGGCGTACTGCTCGCGGTGTGCAGCAAGAACGACCGGGAACCGGTCGTCGGCGTGCTGCGCGACCACCCCGACATGACGCTGCGCGAGGCCGACTTCACGCGGATCAACGCCAACTGGGACCCCAAGGACGGCAACCTCCGGGACATCGCCGCGCGCCTCAACCTCGGCGTGGACAGCTTCGTCTTCGCCGACGACTCGCCCTTCGAGTGCGGTCTCGTCGCCGCGAGCCTGCCGGAGGTCGCCGTGGTCAGGCTCGACGAGGAGCCCGCACTGCACGTGGACCGGCTGCTCGCCGACGGCTGGTTCGACGTACGCGCGCTGACCGCCGAGGACCGGCTGCGCTCGGGGCAGTACCGCTCCGATGCCGAGCGGCAGGACCTCCAGGAGAGCTCCGGCTCGATGGAGGACTATCTGCGGGCCCTGGACATCCGCCTGGAGGTGTCGCCCGTACGCGACCACGAGGTGGCCCGCATTTCGCAGATCACCCTGCGCACCAACCAGTTCAACCTCACCACGCGCAGACTCCAGGAGGCCGACGTACAGGAACGGCGCACCGATCCCGACCACCTCGTCCTGGCCCTGCGTGCCCGCGACCGGTTCGGTGACAACGGCGTGATCGGGGCCGTCTTCGCACACCGTGACGACGGCGCCCTGTACCTGGACAACATGCTGCTCAGCTGCCGGGTCTTCGCCCGCGGCATCGAGCAGGCGGCCCTGGCCGCGCTCCTCGCACACGCCAGGGACACCGGGGCGGCAGCCGTGCACGCGAGCTACCGGCCCACCGCGAAGAACCACCGCGTGCGCGGCTTCTACCCCTCGCTCGGCTTCGAAACGACCGCCGAGACGGACGGCGGAGGCCTTGAGTTCACCCACCCGCTCGGCGACGTCCCGCCGGTCCCCGAACATCTGGCCCTGGACGCCGACTTCGGGCCGTGCCCCCGCCCGGCGGGCTGACATCAACGCCGTCGAATCGTGTCAGGCCCCCGCACAAGCGGCACCCAAGCTCTCCGCCGCAGCATCGCATTGTCCGAAAAGACCAACGTCCGGCGCTGCGCCGGCGGATCGTCGAAAGGTCAGGGAACGACGTTGACAGCCTTCCGAACCTTTACGGAACTGGTCCTGGCGCGTACCGACGCGCTCGGATCCAAGGACGCCTTCATCTTTCTGCCGGACGACGCCAAGGGTTCGGCCCCCCAGCACCTGACGTACCGGCAACTCGACCTGGAGGCGCGCAAAATAGGCGCCTGGCTCCAGCAGAACGGGGCCGCGGGGCATCAGGTGCTCCTGCTGTTCCCGTCGGGTCTTGAGTTCGTCAAGGCCTTCGTCGGCTGCCTGTACGCGGGGTCCGTCGCGGTGCCCGCGCCGCTGCCCACCGAGCAGGGCAACCACTTCACCCGGGTCTCGGGGATCCTGCGCGACGCGGAGGCGCGCGCGGTCCTCACCGACTCGGACAACGCCCCCGACATCACGGCCTGGCTCGCCGCCGAGAACATGACCGACGTGCGGTGCCTGGCCACCGATGCCCCCGACCACGGTGACGCGGCGGCCTGGACCGCGCCGTCCCTGGTCCCTGAGGACCTCGCGTTCCTCCAGTACACCTCGGGCTCGACCAGCGACCCCAAGGGCGTCATGGTCTCCCACCGCAACCTGCTCGCCAACGAACAGGCCATCAAGAACTCGGCGGGCGGCGACGCCCGGACGCGCTACGGCGGGTGGCTGCCCTTCTACCACGACATGGGCCTGATCGGGCACATCCTCCAGCCCCTGTTCCTCGGCGGCTCGGCCGCCCTGATGTCACCCGTGTCGTTCCTCAAGCGGCCGCACCGCTGGCTCCAGATGATCGGCGACCACAAGGTCACCATCGGCGGCGGCCCCAACTTCGCCTACGACCTGTGCCTGCGCCGCGTCACCGACGAGCAGCTGGCCACCCTCGACCTGTCCAGCTGGCGGGTGGCCTGCAACGGAGCCGAGCCCGTGCGGGCCGAGACGATACGCGCCTTCACCGAACGCTTCGCACCCGCCGGCTTCCGGCCCGAGACGTTCTTCCCCTGCTACGGCATGGCCGAGACGACGCTCCTGGTCTCCGGCACCCCGCAGGCCAGCAGGCCCGTCATCCTCGGCGTCGACTCCGAGGCCCTGGAGGCCGGCGAGCTCGCCGACCCGCGCGAGGACGCGCCGAGCCGCACCCTGGTCAGCAGCGGCGTCATCAACACCGACGACTTCGACGTACGCATCGTCGACGCGGAGACCTTCAAGGAGCGCGACGAGGGGTCCGTGGGCGAGATCTGGGTGCGCGGCGAGAGCGTCGCGGGCGGCTACTGGAAGCGCCCGCTGACCAACAAGGAGATCTTCGACGCTGCCATCTCGAACGGCAACGGCGGCCAGGACGCGGGTGGTTGGCTGCGCACCGGCGACCTGGGCGTCCTGGAGGACGGCCAGCTCTACGTGACGGGCCGGCTCAAGGAACTGGTCATCTTCGCGGGCCGCAACCTCTACCCGCAGGACATCGAGCGGGCCGTACAGGGCACCGACAAGGCGCTCGGCATCGGCGCGGGCTCGGTCTTCGCCGTGGAGACCGACCGCGAGCACCTGGTCGTCGTCCAGGAGGTGCGCACCAGCAAGGTCGCATCCGATCTGCGCACCCTGGCCACCGGCGTCCAGGCCTTCATCGGACGGGAGTTCAACATCCCCGCGGGCAATGTCCTCCTGGTGCGCCCCGGCACGATCCGCAAGACCACCAGCGGGAAGATCCAGCGCACGCTGATGAAGCAGCTGTTCCTCAAGGGACAGATCACCCCGCTGTACGAGGTCCTTGAGCCCGCGGTCCGTGAGCTCGTCGCCGACGCCATCGACCGTCCGCTGGTTCCGGGAGCCTGACATGGAGCATCCGCCGTACCGGCTGGCCGAGGAGTTCGACGCCTTCCTCGGGGATCCGAACGACCCGCGCACCACCTTCTCGTACGAGCGCTGCGCCGAGCTCGACGAGAAGGAGGAGTTTCCCGCGGACATCTGCCGCCTCCTCCAGGAGTGGGGCCTCTCCGATTACTACGTGCCGGTCCAGCACGGCGGACAGCTCCACGACTACGAGCAGTTGCTCCAGCTCCTGCGGGCCGTCGCCAGGCGCGACCTGACGACCGCGATCGGCCACGGCAAGACCTACCTGGGCGGCGTCTGCGTCTGGGTGGCCGGCGGCCCGGAGCAGGCCGAGCGGCTCGGCGCCGACATCCGGGCCGGGGTGCCGGTCTCGCTCGGTCTCACCGAGCGGGCACACGGCAGCGACCTGCTCGCCTGCGAGGTGAACGGCAGCCCGGTGACCTCGCCGGACGGCGGCGACGGCTGGCTGGTGAACGGCGAGAAGTGGCTCATCAACAACGCCACCCGCGGCTCGCTCCTCTCGCTGCTCACCCGCACCGACCCGGCGGGCGGCCCGCGCGGCTTCAGCGTCCTGCTCGTCGACAAGCGGGAGCTGGACGAGGCCGCCTACCGGCACCTGCCCAAGGTGGACACGCACGGCATCCGGGGCGCCGACATCTCGGGCATCGTCTTCGACGGCGCCCGGGTGCCGCGCCGGGCCCTGGTCGGCGCCGAGGGCGGCGGCATCGAGACGGTCATCAAGGCCCTCCAGCTCACCCGCACCATGTGCGCCGCGCTCTCGCTCGGCGCGGGCGACCACGGCCTGCGCATCGCGCTGGACTTCGCCGAGGAGCGCGAACTGTACGGGCGGCGGCTCATCGACCTGCCGAAGGCCCGCAGGGCCCTGGGCACGGCGGCCGCCGACGTGCTCCTGCACGAGGCGCTCGCCCTGGTGGCCTCGCGCGCCGTGCACACCCAGACCGCGGAGATGAGCCTGACCGCCGCGGTCACCAAGTACCTGCTGCCCTCCGGCACGGAGGGCGTGCTCACCGAACTGACCCGGCTGCTGGGCGCCCGCGCCTTCCTCAAGGACGTCTACGCGCACGGCCGGTTCCAGAAGCTCGACCGGGACCACCGCATCGTGGGCCTGTTCGACGGCAACACACTGGTGAACCTCAACTCCGTCGTGAACCAGTTCCGTTCGCTGGTACGCGGTCACCGCCGCGGCACCGGCGACACGGCGGGAGCCGCTGCCGCCCAGGACCTGGGCGTGCGGCTGCCCCCGCTCGACCCGGGCCGCCTCTCCGTGGTCGCACGGCGCGGCAGCGGCATCGTCGCGGGCCTGGCGGGCAACGTCGCCGAGCTGACCCGCCGTGCGCAGTCCCGCCCCCAGCTGTGGCCGGCCGTCGCCGCGGCCCGGCGGCTGCTCGCCGTCACCGACACGGTGCACGCCGAGATGGAGAGCCACCAGGACGTCGTCACCGACGTGCCGCCGGCCGCCTTCGAAACCGCCCGCCGCTACACCCTGTGCTACGCGGGCGCCGCCGTCACCGGCCTGTGGACCGCGAACGCGGACCGGTTCAGCCAGGGCGCGACCGCCGCGCTCTGGCGGGACGCGCTGTGGCTGCGGGCCGCGCTCGACCGGATCCTCGCCGGCCTCGGCGAGAGCGATTCGCCCGGCACGGCCGACGACTCGGAGCCCGAGACCTACGAGGCGCTGCTCGCCGAGCTGCGGTCCGCGTGCGCCGGGGGCCGCCTGTTCTCGCTCCTGGAGCAGCGGGAACCGGCGCCGCCCGAATCCGCCGGCACCAACCCCGCGAACACCGCCGCCACGCACGGCGAGAACGAGAGGACGTCATGCTGACCGGTTCCCTGCCCCAGGGGGCCCCAGAAGCCCCCGCCGCCGACCAGGAGACCCGGGTCGCCGCCCGCGTCGCCGAGCTGGAGAAACGTCTCGGCGACCCGACCGACGAGTCGAACCCCGTCTCCTACGCCCGGCTCCTGGAGGCCGACGAAGCCGGGGAGATCTCCGCGGCCGGTGAGCGCGTCCTCGACGAGGCTGTGCTCAACGCCGACTTCGTGCCCCGGCAGCACGGCGGCCGCCTGGAGCGGATCGACACGCTGGTACGGGTGATGCGCCAGGTCTTCCGCCGCGACGTCACCCTGGGCCTCGGCTACGGCGTGACCTCGTTCATGGCGGGCGTCAACGTGTGGACGTCAGGCTCCGCCGAGCAGCGCGAACGCCTCGCCCGGATCCTGCTCGACGGCGGCAAGGTCTCGGTGGCGTACCACGAACTGGCGCACGGCAACGACTTCGTACGCAATGAGTTCGAGGCCAAGGACGGGCCCGGCGGGAGCTATCTGCTCTCCGGCGAGAAGCAGGTCATCAACAACGCCGACCGGGCCGCGGCCTGGGTCCTCTTCAGCCGCACCAGCCAGGCCCCCGGCAGCCGCAGCCACTCGGTGGTCTTCGCCGAGCGGTCGGGCCTGGACGCCGGGAGCTACCGGGTGCTGCCGCGCTACGACGCGGTCGGCGTGCGCGGCTGCCATCTGTCGGGGCTGCACTTCGACGACACCCCGGTGCCCGCCGACGCGCTCGTCGGGGACCGCGGCATGGGAGTCGAACTCGCCCTGCGCGCCTTCCAGATCACCCGCAGCGCCGTGCCCGGCATGGCCCTCGGCGCGGCCGACACCAGCCTGCGCACCGTCGTCTCGTTCGCGCTCGGCCGCGAGCTGTACCGCAAGTCCGTGATGGACATCCCGCACGCCAAGGCGACCCTGTCCGGGGCCTTCCTCGACCTGCTCGCCTGCGACAGCCTTTCGCTGGCCGCGACCCGCGCGGTGCATCTGCTGCCGGACGAGACCAGCGTCTACGCGGCCGCCACCAAGTACCTGGTGCCGAAGATGCTCACCGAGACGATGCACGACCTGTCCATCGTCCTCGGCGCCCGCTTCTACGTCCGCGAGGGCGAGTTCGGCATCTTCCAGAAGCACATCAGGGACCTGCCGGTGCTCAGCCTCGGCCACGCGGGCTCCGCCGCCTGCCAGGCCACGATCATCCCCCAGCTGGCCCGCCTCGCCCGGCGGTCCTGGTTCGCGGGGGACCCGGCGCCCGCAGCGCTGTTCCGGCTGCGCGAGGACCTGCCGGACATCCCCTTCGAGAAGCTCACCCTGGCCAGCGGCCGCGACGCCCTGAGCGCCACCCTCGTCGCCGCCGTCGAGGAACTGCCCAGTTCGACCCCCGAGGAGCGGGCCGTCCACGGCATCGCCCTGAAGATGATGGACGAGCTGCGCCAGTTGCAGGAGGCGAGCCTCGCGCTCGCCCCGGAGAACCGCACCGCCCTGGCGAGCCCCGCCACCTTCGCACTCGCCGACCGGTACGCGGTGCTCCTCGCCGCAGCCTCCGCGATCGGCGTCTGGCAGCAGGCGCGCTCCGGCGACGACCTGTTCCTGGCCGACCCGTCCTGGCTGGCCGCCGTGCTGCACCGCCTGGCACGCCGGCTCGGCCAGCAGCCCCCGGACCTGCCGGCGGCCGTCGACGCCCGGCTGCACGAGGAAGTGCTGCGCCGGTTCGACGGACGCAGGAGCTTCGACCTCTACAACACGCCGCTGGCCGGCTGACCCCGAGCCACTCATCGCCGAACCAAGGAGTGCACCATGCCTGCTTCCCTCACCGGACACACCCGTGAGTCGCTCACCACCTGGCTGACCGAGCGCATCGCCCTCTACCTCAAGCGGCAGCCGTCCGAGATCGACGCGGCCGTGCCGCTGGCCGAGTACGGCCTCGACTCGGTGGCCGCCTTCGGCCTGTGCGGCGACATCGAGGAGGACTTCGACTTCGTCCTCGAACCCACCGCCGCCTGGGACTACCCGACGGTGCACGCCCTCGCCGACCACCTCCTCGCGGAGTTCGCGGCCGTGGACGGCGGCGCCAGCTGATGGAACCCATCGCCATCGTCGGCATCGACTGCAGGTTCCCGGGGGCGCCGGACACCCGCGCCTACTGGGACCTGCTGTTGCGCTCGGGAGACGGTGTGGGGGAGGTGCCCCGGCTGCGGTGGGAGGCCAAGGAGTTCCACGCGGCCGCCGGTTCGCCGGGGCACACGAACACCACCGAGGGCGGCTTCGTCAGCGACCCCGACGCGTTCGACAACGAGTTCTTCACCATCTCGCCGCGCGAGGCGGCAGCCATGGACCCCCAGCAGCGGCTGCTCCTGCAGTGCGCCTGGCGTGCCGTCGAGGACGCCGGCGTCGCCCCGCACCGCCTCGCCGGATCGGACACCGGCGTCTTCGTCGGCGTCATGGGCAACGAGTGGGCGCAGCTCCACCTGACCGACTACGACAACGTCACCGCGCAGATCGGCTCCGGCAACGGCTACTGCATGACCGCCAACCGGGTCTCCTACCACCTGGACCTCAAGGGCCCCTCGCTGGCCGTCGATACCGCCTGCTCGTCGTCGCTCGTGGCCGTGCACCTGGCGGTCAACTCCCTGCTGTCCGGGGAGAGCGACGTCGCGCTCGCGGGGGGCGTCAACGTCGCGCTCACCCCGGCCCTCTCGATCTTCTACACGCAGGCGGGCCTCTCGGCGCCCGACGGCCGCTGCAAACCCTTCAGCGCGGACGCCGACGGCATCGGGCGCGGCGAGGGCGTCGGCGTCGTCGTGCTGCGCAGGCTGAAGGACGCGGTCGCCGACGGGCAGCGCGTGTACGCGGTGATCCGCGGCACCGCCGTCAACCAGGACGGGCGCTCCAACGGCATCACCGCGCCCAACCGCTGGGCGCAGCAGGACGTACTCGCCGCCGCCTACCGCAGGGCAGGCGTAGCGGCGTCCGACATCACCTTCACGGAAGGGCACGGCACCGGCACGACGCTCGGCGACATGATGGAGATCAAGGCGCTGGGCCACCATCACGCCGGACGCGAGGGCAAGCCGATGGCGCTCGGCTCGGTCAAGGGCAACCTCGGGCACACCGAAGGCGCCGCGGGCATCGCGGGCCTCATCAAGGTCGCCCTCGCCCTGCACCACCGGGTGGTGCCGGCCAGCAGGTTCGCCGCCAAGGAGAACCCCGGCCTGAAGCTGCGCGAGCGCGGGCTCAGGCTCCTGAAGGCCCCGCTGAGGCTGCCCGCCACCGGCGTCGTCGCCGGGCTCAGCAGCTTCGGCATGGGCGGCACGAACGCGCACGCCGTCCTGGAGAGCGCACCCGCGGCCGCGGGCCGTCCCGCGCGGCTCTCCGGCGCACCCGGCGGGCTCGCCGCCGCCGTCTTCACCCTCACCGCGCCGGGCGTGAACTCGCTGCGGCGCAACCTGCTCGCCCAGGCGGACGCGGCGGCGGCGCGCCGGGTGCCGGTGGGGGCGCTCGGCTGGACCAGCAACCACGTCAAGGGCGGCCACCGCTACCGGTTCGCCGTCTCCGCCGCCGACGCGGCGCAGTTGGTGACCCGGCTGCGCGAGGCCGCCGCCGACGATGACCTGCTCGCCCGCCTCACCGCGGCGCCCACCGGCCGCCCGCGGGTCGCGTTCCTGTACACCGGGCAGGGCTCCCAGTACCCGGCGATGACGGCGGGCCTCTACCGGGACTCGGGCCTGTACCGCTCCTTCCTCGACGAGGCCGACGCCGCGCTCCTGCCGCACACCGGCACCTCCGTACGCGATCTGCTCCTGGGCAGGTCCGGTGACCTCGACGCCATCCACCGCACCCAGTGGACCCAGCCCGCCCTGTTCGCCGTCGAGTACGCCATGGGGCGCACCCTGGCCGCGCTCGGCGTGCGGCCCGACATGCTCGTCGGGCACAGCGTCGGCGAGTACGCGGCGGCCGTCATCGCCGGGGCGCTGCCCCTGGACGGCGCCGCGCGGCTGATCGCGGCGCGGGGCGCGCTGATGCAGGAACTCCCCGAGGGCGGCGGCATGTTGTCCGTGCGGGCCGCCCGCGAATCCCTGGAGGAGCGGGTGGCCGCGGAGCCGTCGGTGGGCATCGCCGCGGTCAACGGCCCGCAGGCCACCGTCCTGTCCGGTGACCTCGCCGCCCTGGAGCGCATCGAGGCCGGGCTGACCGCGGACGGCGTGCGCACCCGCAGGCTGACGGTCTCGCACGCCTTCCACTCGCCGCTCATGGAGCCCGTCGTCGAACGCTTCGCGGCGCTCGCCGAGAAGGTCGGCGGCGGAGTGCCGGCCATCCCGGTGTACTCGACGGTTCGCGGGCGCCTCCTCGACGGCGATGCGATGAACGCGGCGTACTGGACGGAACACATCGGCGCCCCGGTCCTGTTCGCCGACGCGGCGGCGGCCCTGCTCGACGACGGGGCGAGCCATCTGGTGGAGACCGGGCCGCGCCCGGTCCTGTCCCGGATGGTTCGCGCCCTCGGCGGTGCGCGGCCCGGTTCCGAGCCCGTCCACGTCACGCCGGTGCCCGCCGAGGACGCGGGCGGCCAGGACCTGGCCGACGCCCTGGCCGCGCTGTACCGCGGCGGCGTCGACCCGGACTGGGACGCCGTGTACGAGGAGCGGGACCGCGTACCGCAGCAGCTCGCCGCGTACGCCTTCTCCGACCAGCACCGCTACTGGGCGGCGCGGACCCCCTCCAGAGGCTCCGCACCCCGACCGGTCGCCCCGGCCCCGGAGTCCACCGAGCCGGAGCGCGGGCGGGAGACCGCGGAGGCCGGGGAGAACCGGCAGCCCCAGTCCGGCGCCGTCGCCGTGCTCAACGTCAGCCGCGGCAAGGCGGAAGGACCGGTGGCGCTCGCCGCCCTGGAGGCCGTCGGGCAGGTCGGCGGCTACAGCTCCGACGAACTCACCCCGAAGCTGCGGCTGTACGAGGACCTCGGCTTTGACTCCGTGATGGTCATGGAGCTCAAGACCCGCCTTGACGAGCGGCTCACCGGGCTCGACTCGGTGACCGTCCAGGATCTGCTGCCCAGGCTCGCCACCATCGGCGACCTCGTCAGCTTCCTCCACGAGATCGACGCCGCCGCACCCGGACACGAAGAGAGGACGGCATGAGCCAGGAACCGCACGCCGAGACCACCCTGACCACCCCCACCGCCCATATCGCGTCCATCGGCACCGCCCTGCCCGGCGATCCGGTGGACAACGCGACGCTCGCCAAGATGCTGGGCGTCAACGAGGAGTGGATCGAGGTCTTCATCGGCACCAAGACCCGGCACTTCGCCCGCGACCTGGCCACCGGCGAGGTCCGCTGGTCCCTCGCCGACCTGTGCGCGCGGGCCGCCGAGAAGGCCCTGTACGCGGACGGCGTCGACGCGGCCGACATCGACTTCATCGTCCTCGGCACCGCGACGCCCGACACCCTGATGCCGGCTACCGTCAACGACGTCGCCGACCAGCTCGGACTCGACCAAGTACCCACCTTCCAGCTCCAGTCGGGCTGTGCGGGCGCCGTGCAGGCGCTCAGCCTGGCCCAGACCATGATCGCCTCGGGGCAGTACCGCACCGGCCTCGTCATCGGCGGCGACGTGTGCAGCAAACACCTCGACGTCAAGCGCGACCTGTCCGACGCGGCCCCCAGCGACCTGGTCAACTTCGTCCTCTTCGGGGACGGGGCGGGCGCCGCCGTGCTCACGGCGGAGCCGGCCGGGCAGCGGATCGCGGTGCGCCGCGTCCTCAACCGGTTCACGGGCCTCGGCCGCAAGGCGGGGCAGGTGATCGAGTGGTTCGGGCTCGCCGACCGCCATGACGACCGCCAGGCGCTCACCGAGGACTACAAGGCCATCGAGGAGGGCGTACCCGTGATGGCCGTGGAGATCCTCTGGGAACTCCTCGGGGAACTCGACTGGGAGGCCGACGACCTGGACTACCTGCTGCCGCCCCAGCTGTCGGGCCGTATGACGCGCCGCATCGCCGAGGAACTCGGTCTGCCGACCGCGCGCGAGGTGTCCTGTGTCGCCGACACCGGCAACAACGGCAACGCCCTGCCCTTCCTGCAGATGGAGAAGCTCCTCGGCGAGATGTCACCGGGCGAGAAGGCCCTGGCGGTCGCCGTCGAGTCAAGCAAGTGGATCAAAGCCGGCTTCGCCCTGGAGAAGATATGAGCAGCCCCGCGAGCACCTTCACCGTCGACGCGTTCACGCGACTCGTCCGCGACGAGATCGGCATCCCCCTGGAGCCGGAGCACGTGACGGCGGACTTCGACGAACTCCCCGACTGGGACTCCCTCTACCTGCTGAAACTGGTGACCGCCCTGGAACGCGCCACCGGCCACGGCGTCCCCGTCGGCAAGATCCTGGAGGCGCGCAGCCTCAAGGAGATCTACGACCTGGCGGTGCCGGCATGAGCAAGGCCACGGCGCCCGGGGCGCGCACCGTCGTGGAGCGGCGCCGTCGGCACACTCTGTTCTTCCTGGAGTGGGCGGCCGGCCAGCGCCCGGTGCATCTGGACACCGACATCGACATGACGCGGATCCAGGCACACCGGGCCGAGGCCCGGGCCCGCGGCCTGCGCTACTCGTACGTGACGTATCTGCTGTACGCGGCGGGCCGCGCCCTGGAGCGGCACCCCGAGGCCAACGCGGTGATGGCACCGGGCTGGCCCGGGCTGCTGCGCGCGCCCCGCATCGTGCGGTTCGAGGCAGTGACCGCGAAGCTCGCCCTCGACCGGAAGGTGGAGGGCGAACGCACCGTCCTGTCCGCCCTGGTGCCGAACCTGGAGCGGGCCGGGCTGCGCGAGATACAGCAGCAGGTCGACCGCTACCGGGGGCAGGACACCGCCGAACTGCCCGAGTTCAAAGGCGTGCGGATGCTCGGACGCCTCCCGCTGCCGGTGGCCCGTACCGCGTTCGCCGCGGTGCTGCGCGACCCGCGCAAGCGGCCCGCCGTCTTCGGCACCGTCTCGGTCAGTTCCCTCGGGCACGGCTCGGTCGACGGCTTCCACTCGGCGGGCGGCACCGCCGTCACCCTGTGCGCGGGGCGGGTGGCACAGCGGCCCGTGGTCCGCGCGGACGGTTCCGTGGCCGCCGCCCCCGTGCTCCGGCTCGGCCTGACCTTCGACCACCGGGTGATCGACGGCGGGGCAGCAGCCGATCTGCTGACCGATCTCCACCACACCATGGAGGCCTTTGATGACGGCTCCAGCGGGCAGGCCTGCCCTCCGGACCATCGGGGAGCCGATCGTGATCACGGGGCCCGGCGGGGACTGGAGCCAAGTCCGCGCTGACCTGGACCGGCACGCCTGCACGGTCCTCTACGCCCGCCTGGGCGACTGGCGTCCCGAGCAGGCCAAGGGGCCGCGTCTGCGGGCCCTGCTCGGCCGGGACTGGGCGCGCTTCTTGGAGCTGACGCACCCGGACGTGCGGACCAGGTTCGCCTCGTCCCGGGTACTGCTCAAGTTCGCGGCCGCGGCGGCACTCCATGTGCCGCCGCAGGCCGTCGAGTTGGGCTACACGCACACCGGACGGCCGTATCTGCGCGGCTACGACGGCGTGCACATCAGCCTCAGCCACACCGACGAGCTGCTTCTCGTGGGCCTGGCCACCGGCGGCGTCATCGGAGTGGACGCGGAGCTCGCCGACCGCAAGCTGTACGGTCCGGGGCTCGACCGGCATCTGTGCACCCCGCACGAGGCCGCCGAGATCGAGGCGATGCCACCGGAGGAACGCGACCCCGCCCTCGTCCGGCTCTGGACGCTGAAGGAGGCCTACAGCAAGGCGATCGGCCTCGGCATGCAGTTCCGCTTCACCAACTTCGGCTTCCGCACGGACGGCACGTCCACCGACGTGCTGCGCCCCGACGGCAGCCCGGGCTCGGACGGCGAGTGGACGTTCCGTACGTACGACATCGACGGCGCGTACACCGTCAGCGTGGCCGTCGGCGACGCCGGGTTCGGCCCCACGGCCGACACGGCGGCCGGTACCGCCCTCGACGCGGGAATCATGGACGCGCTCGCCGAGGTGCTCGGCGAGGACGAGGCGCAGGAGGACGCGGCCGACGACTGGTGGTGACGGGGCCCGATTCCGTACAAGCGGGCCCCAAGCACCCGCGGGAACACTGGCGGCAGAGTCGACAAGCCGCGCAGGCGACCGCGAGAGGAGACGCTCCATGAAGACCGATCTCCGGGTGACGAAACCCACCCCCCGCACGACGGCGGCACACTCGCCGACCGCCGGGTCCCCGGCGCCGCCGGCACCCGCCCCGGCGGACCGCTGGACCTGGCGCACCACCACCGGGCGGGCGCTCAGCGCGGTCACCGGAGCCGCCGCTTTCGGCACCGGACTCGCGCTCGGCGGGGCGGTGGGCTGGACCTTCTGGACCGCGCTCGTCGCCCCCGACGCCGCCTTCTTCCACCGTGGCGCGACGCCGCCCGCGGGGCCCGGCATGCTCTCGCCCGACACCGTCCGCCTCTACAACACCCTGCACGACCCGCGCCTGGCCGGCGCCGCCGTCGCGGCGGGTGTGCTCACGGCGAACCGGCCGCTGCTGCTCGCCGGACTCGGCTGGACCACACACATCGCGGTGGACCGGGCCTTCGGCTTCGGCCTCAGGCGCCCCGACGGCGCCATCCACTGACGGCACCGGCGCGACACCGTGCGACGCGGGACAAGAAGCTACGAGACGGGGCGGAAAGACATGGACCATCTGGAAGAACTCAAGGAATTCGCCCGCCTGCACGCCCGCGGCCAGGGCATGGCGCCCGACCATGCCGCCGGGGTGCTCGCGCGCATCGGCAACGACACGGCGGGCGACCCGGCGTCCTGGGCCGCCGTGTGGACCGCGGAGGGCAAGGTCGCGGCGGCCCGCGGCGACCTCCTGGACGCCTGCCGGCACTACGCCCTCGCCCGCTTCCCGTACCACGCGGACGACGACCGGGCCCTCGCCCAGCGGCTGTGCGTGGACACCTTCGACAGCTGGCGAAAGGGCCGGCAGGGCATCGAACGCCTTGAGTTCAAGCACCCGGACGGTACGTTCGCCTGCTGGGCGTCCGGCCTCGACGCGCCACGCCCGCGACCGCTCCTGGTGGTGATGGGCGGCATCGTCAGCGTGAAGGAACAGTGGGCGCCGCTCCTGCCGGTGCTGCGCAAGCTGGGCTTCGCCGCCGTCGTCACCGAACTGCCCGGCGTCGGCGAGAACACCCTTCCCTACGCCCCCGACTCCTGGCGGATGCTGACGTTCCTGATGGACCGGCTGCGGGGCCGCGCGGCGGTGGACGACACCTCGATGCTCGCCCTCAGCTTCAGCGGCCATCTCGCGCTGCGGGCCGCCGCCCGGGACCGCAGGGTGCGCCAGGTCCTCACCGTGGGCGCCCCCGTGTCGGAGTTCTTCGCCGACACCGACTGGTGGCCGCAGGTCCCCGGCATCACCGCGGAAACCCTGCGCCGCCTCACCGGCACCGCAACCACCGCCGAACTCCGCGCGCTCCTGCCGCAGTTCGCGCTCACCCCGCAGGAGCTGCACGCCGTACGGATACCCGTCCGGTACGTGGCCAGCAGCCGGGACGAGATCATCCCCGCCGGGGAACAGGAGCTGCTGCGCCGGTGCGCCCAGGACGCCCGCTTCAAGGTCTTCGACGACGTGCACGGCTCTCCTGCCCACCTGGGCGCGATGCGGCGCTGGCTGTTCTCCTCGCTGCTGCGCCGACGCCTTGCCCTGCGCGTCCGGGGCGCCACCGGGCCGGGCCGCTCCGCCGGGTCCCCCCGGCCCACCCGGGGAGGGGTCACGTCATGACGGACCCGGCGAAGCCCTCGCGTACGTTCCGCACGATCCGCCCCTGGCAGAGCCTCGCCTCGCTCGGGGTGACCGAAAGCGATCTGACCACCGTCCACCACAGGCCCGCCGCGGCGTTCCGGCAGCCCGGCGAACGTCCGGGCGAGCGGCGCCACCGTGCCCCCGAGGGAGGCAGCACACCATGACCTCGCACAACGGCTCCGGGCAGCGCGGCAACAGCTCGGCCATCCGGATGCGGTACCGCACCGTGCACGGCTACCGGCGGGCCTTCCGGATGGCCGGCAAGGGCCGGGCGATCCTCCTGATCCACGGCATCGGGGACTCCTCAGACACCTGGCGCGACATCATGCCGGGCCTCGCCCGCAACTACCGGGTCCTGGCCCCCGACCTGCTCGGCCACGGGGCCTCCGACAAACCCCGCGCCGACTACTCCCTGGCCGCGTACGCCAACGGAATGCGGGACCTGCTCGGCGTGCTCGGCATCGAACGGGTCACGCTGGTGGGGCACTCGCTCGGCGGCGCGGTGGCCATGCAGTTCGCCTACCAGTTCCCCGAGCGGTGCGAGCGGCTCGTGCTCGTCGGCACCGGCGGGATCAGCCGCCAGGTGACGCCGCTGCTGCGCGCGGCGACACTGCCGGGCGCCGAGCTGCTCCTGATGGCCCTGGGCCTGCCGACCATGCGCACCCAGCTCGGACTGGGCGTCAAGGCGCTCAGACTCCTCGACACGGGCCTCGGGGTGGACGCCCCCGACCTGCTGCGGGTGGTGGACGCGCTGCCCGACGGCACCTCGCGCAGCGCCTTCATCAGGACGCTGCGGGCCGTCGTCGACTGGCGCGGCCAGGTCGGCACGATGCTCGACCGCTGCTATCTGGCCGGGGGGATGCCCACGATGCTGGTGTGGGGAGGCCGCGACCAGGTGGTGCCCGCCACGCACGCGGGCCTCGGCCATGTGGCCATGCCCGGCAGCCGCCTGGAAATCTTCGAGGAGGCGGGCCACTTCCCCTTCCGTACGGACCCGCAGCGCTTCGAGAACGTCCTGCGGGACTTCATCGCCACCACGGAACCGGCTCAGTACAGCGCCGAGCAGTGGCGACGGATGCTGCGCAGCCGCCATCCCTCGGCGCGCGGGGCACGGCAACAGACCCCGGGCGCGGGCACGTTCCCGCGGTCCGCGTGACCGCACCTCCACCCACTGCACCAGTGCAGCGCTGCACCACTGCACCACGCCGAGCGGCCCTTCCCCCGAGATCCATCGGGGCGAAGGGCCGCTCGCTTCGTCCAACAGGACGTGCCGGGCGCTCAGTTGGGCTCCTTCACGGGCTCCGCGGCGACGACGGGATGGTCGGCGGGCAGCGGACCCGCGGCGCCGGCACCGCCGCTCACCTCGCCCGAGACGAAGATCTCCTGGTCGGCGGTGGCGTATCCGGCCCACTCGGACGGCATCGAGTCCTCGTAGAAGATGGCCTCGACCGGGCAGACGGGTTCACAGGCACCGCAGTCGACGCATTCGTCGGGGTTGATGTACATCTTGCGGGGGCCCTCGTAGATGCAGTCAACGGGGCATTCGTCGACACAGGCCTTGTCCTTGAGGTCCACGCACGGCTGGGCGATGACGTAGGTCATGAGGAACTCTCCACGGTCCAGGTGTCGTTTCCGGCGAGGAGCGCGGCCAGATCGCCCTTGCCGTTCTGTTCGATGGCGGTGTCGAGCTGGTCGGCCATGAGGGTGTCGTAGACGGGCCGCCGGATATCGCGGAAGACGCCGATGGGGGTGTGGTGCAGGGTGTCGGGGTCGGCGAGGCGGGAGAGGGCGAAGGCGGTCGTCGGGGACGTGGAGTGCGCGTCGTGGACGAGGATGTCGCGCTCGTTCTCCGGTGAGACGGCGACGACCTCCAGATCACCGGTCGCGCGGTCGCGTATGACTCCCTTGGAGCCGTCGGGGCCGAAGCGGACGGGCTGCCCGTGTTCCAGGCGGATGACGGCCTGGGCCTGCTGTTTGTCTTTCAGGACTTCGAAGGCGCCGTCGTTGAAGATGTTGCAGTTCTGGTAGATCTCGACGAGGGCGGTGCCGGGGTGTTCGGCGGCCTCGCGCAGTACCGAGGTGAGGTGCTTGCGGTCGGAGTCCACGGTGCGGGCGACGAAGGATGCTTCGGCGCCGATGGCCAGGGAGACGGGGTTGAAGGGGGCGTCCAGCGAGCCCATGGGCGTGGATTTGGTGATCTTGCCGACTTCGGAGGTGGGGCTGTACTGGCCCTTGGTCAGCCCGTAGATCCGGTTGTTGAAGAGCAGGATCTTGAGGTTGACGTTGCGGCGCAGGGCGTGGATGAGGTGGTTGCCGCCGATGGACAGGGCGTCGCCGTCGCCGGTGACGACCCAGACGGACAGGTCGCGGCGCGATGAGGCGAGTCCGGTGGCGATGGCCGGGGCGCGGCCGTGGATGGAGTGCATCCCGTAGGTGTTCATGTAGTACGGGAAGCGGGAGCTGCAGCCGATGCCGGAGACGAAGACGATGTTCTCTTTGGCCAGGCCGAGTTCGGGCATGAAGCCCTGCACGGCGGCCAGGACGGCGTAGTCCCCGC